>NZ_JBAWHG010000027.1:0-29333 GCF_049593655.1 Chlorobium sp. | reverse complement strand
CCGCGAAGACCACCCGGTGTTCCTTGCCGAAAGCGAATGGATGCTGAAGGTCGCACGCGAGGACTACCCCGAACTGGAATTCCACGCCACCTCCGAATTCAAGACCTCAGGGGGGGAGTGATTTTCTCCCCCGCCCGAAAATGCCAAAGCCCGTCTCGCGACGGGCTTTACGTATCATACAATTTCACCTACAACCCTGGCTCCCCCCGACCCGGGATTTCCCTTTGCCAGCCCGCGCAGAGCCCTTGTCATACCCCGGTATTGCAGTAATTCCGGAAAAGAGTAGCGTGACCTTCATCAGGTGGCTCGGCTCGATTTGGAAACTGATAGCATGTATGTTTGATTTGTTTTGTACGTTATAAAGTAACACATAAAGCACATCACCATGATCGCAATCAGCACAACCGAACTGCGGAAAAACCTGCGGAAGTATCTGAACCTTGCCCAGAAGGAACGAGTCATCATTCAGTGCGGGAAAAGCGAAACCTATGAAATCATTCCTGCCCGCAAAATCAGTGACAAAGACTCCTGTTATTCCAATCAGGAGATCCTGCGCGTACTGAAAGAGTCAGAGGATGACATTGCCAAGGGTCGCATCCGTGAGGTCAATGACGCCAGAGACTTATGGGAAAATATTCCATAATCGTAACCCGAAGGGCCGACAACGATCTTAAACACTGGCGTCAGAGCGGTAACAAGTCCGTTCAGCGCAAGATCGAAAAAATCTTCAACGAACTTCGGGAACATCCAACGACAGGAACCGGGAAACCGGAACAGCTCAAAGGAGAGCTGTCGAAATACTGGTCGAGAAGGCTGAACAAAAAAGACCGGCTCATCTATCGCATCGACGAAAATGTTGTCATCGTTTACATCCTTTCCCTCTGCGGTCATTACGATAACACGTAAAAAAAAGTTGAACCGACTGACAGAAACTCGCTCTAACCCTGTTCAGTTGTTCGGGTATGCTCCATCATTATAATATACCCAGCTGCAATTAAACTTCATGTTTTCAGTCACGGTAGGAATGCCTGTTACCCGGCACCCCCCGTAAAGATCCGTACGTGCGGCACTACCGCATACGGCTCCTGCCTTGAGTCATGGCGAATCTTACCTCCGGGAAAGGCTGGCATATTCGGAGGTGCGGGATATATTTGTCTACGATTCGGTTGAACTTTTCCCACTTCAGTGAGCTTCCTTTCTGACTTCTTCTTCTCAGTACCTTTAACCACATCTTTACCACCTGATCCCTATAGCTTCTCAGTGCTTTGCTGTTGCCCGGCACGCCGAAGTAGAGCCCGAATCCTTGCACGACGCTTTTCAGCCATATTCCTGTCTGCTGGATTGGCGCGTGTTTCCGTTTCATCTTTTTATTATTTAATTATTTTTCATTTTATACACTCACAGCAAACGGATAGTGAGTTAATCTGCGTCCACACTCACAAACAGGATTCTGCTGTGGCATTTTATTAGTCACAATGACTTTTGCGCACCCAAAAGCATCACAAACCGTATAAATATTTGTTTTATTATTAAACTTTTCTCCACACCTCATAAGAGCTTGAGAAAAATATCCCCCCCGTATTGATTCTCCAGCAGTCTCATCAAGATCACAGGAATAAAGGTACTCTGCTCCCTTTGGTGATTTGATTATTGCATCATCAAAAAGCTTTCTATGAGCCAGTCGATCTGCGTATTTCATTCTTAGAGATAACTCATCCATTGAAAACACTGCAGACAACTCCTCCTTGAGATATTCAACCTCTCTACAAGCATCAATTACAATTGTTGTTTTTGGCGCCCCACAATTGAGTTTATTAACAGATATTTCCTGTTTATCGGAAAGAAAAATCCTTGTTTCATCAACACCTTTACCTTTTACATGATACCCATGACCGGAAAAAGCAATAAAAACATATTCACAAACGCTTGCGCTCAACAAGCTGATTTCAAGCGCACTTTTAGGAGGCGTATGTAAGACACTTATTTCTTCATTTTCCCAAGCGCCTCCTAATGGGCTTCGCAAATAAGAAACCCAATCATCAACATCTTTCCTTGCTCCAGGAAGGTCCAACAATCCAAAAACTTGCGAGGCTTCGATTAGTAACGCACGTCTTTTCATCTTATTAATGAATTTATATATTTTTGAAATCTTTTATCATACCCGTCTAAATTATTATATTCACTTCGCCACCACCGCAAGTGCCTTTTTACCATCTCATCAACATAAAGTAATTCATCAATTTTTTTCTTATTCCCATTACAATGCTTCCATAATCGCTCTATCAAATTAAAAACTATACAACAATAATTATCATATCTCATTGAATTCTCATCTTTATTTTGAGTACACCCCCACTGTAAACAATAGTCATCATCTTCTAAGTATGGATACGTCAATGACATTTCGATAATCTTAGTAATCAAATCATTAAGATTTTGCCGCTCCTGATATTTTAATGTAATTTTAGCGGCAATAAATGCGACAAATGATGACACAACAGTTGATATAATAGTTGCGACAGATGTTGTAATAACATCTATACTTAACGGCATTTGAGATGCATTCGCAGTTAACAGCATCATATTTATTGTTTTAAACTGTCATTCTCGCGGTCTGCACACTCCACACGACACATACCCCGCATCAATAGCCTCCTGCCTAGTCTTGAACACCGCCGCGCAAGAAAAAACTGGAAACAACCATTATATAATATCCTTCAATCTCAGCCATAAGCACGCCCAATATTTGCTATAACTGACTCCTATTTTGAGGTCCGGAAAAAATTTGAAAAGAACGCATTCGATCCGTCATTAAGAAACATTGAACAGTTTCACAAACGGCACTGCATGGGGGGTAGGATAGTGCGTATTACGGTAAAGGTACTGATTTTTCCGGCAAAAAAGAGAAGAGAAGGCAAAGAAAAAACCCGGCGGAAAGCCGGGTTTTTTGAGTCAGACGGGTTATGATTGCACTCCGCCGTACCCTTTCGGCCCTTCGAACAGTCGCAGCTCCGGTTCGGCGTGGGCGATGCGTTTGGCGACGTTGAGCAGCGTATTCTCCTTGACATCCTCATTGCCCCACTGAACCCAACCCGGACGGCAGAACCGCGCGAACAACTCCAGATATGGCCCCGGCGAGCACGACTCGACCAGATCGTAAATCTCGTCGGGCTTGCGGGAGTGCTCCCGCTTGCGGCTTGAAAGAATGTTCACCTGCGTCCTGCCCGGCTGCAGGGTCCGCATGCTGCCGCGCACGCCGAACAGCACCAGCTCCGTAACGTTACGGAAATAGAACCCCACTCCCCTTCCATCTGGCCCGCCATCCTTCCGCACCTTGTACCATACCAGATTGGATTTGTAGGTAAACCCCCATGCCTCCATTACCTTCAAGCAAGGCGTTCGGCACCCACAGGTAAAGATGCGATTTCGCGGCGGCAAGCTTCGATACCGGCAACTCCATAATCTCCTTCAGCTCCATCGTCGGGTAGCGGAGCAATCGCTTGTGCTCGGGAGCCACCTTGCCGGTACGGTTCTGGAACTGCCACGGTGGATCGGCAAGAATGGTCGAATATGGACCCTGCACTTTGCTCAGAAGATCCTGCGATGGGTTGGGTTCAGCGATATTGAGCATTCTTGTCATAAAACCTGTAATTGAATAAAAATAATTAAACAGCAAACCCGGAAATTTGAAATCCCGTTGACCATACCTGATTGCAGGGCTTACCCGCATA
Organism: Chlorobium sp.; assembly: GCF_049593655.1. NCBI lineage: Bacteria > Pseudomonadati > Chlorobiota > Chlorobiia > Chlorobiales > Chlorobiaceae > Chlorobium > Chlorobium sp. The sequence goes on along the minus strand of NZ_JBAWHG010000027.1, from coordinate 25,602 downwards.
CGGAGCATACGCCGCATCGCCGGGGTTACAGCTTCTACGATTTGCTCATTATCGCAGCAGCCCTGCAAGAAGATCCATTCGGAAAACCCGCTCCATCAGCAGCCCATCCGCAACATGACCATCGTCAATCCGTTTTAAACCTCCCTGGAGTCACCTGCAGATGCAGCGCTCAACGGCATCGGCCGAAACCGGTGTTGGAAGTTCTCTTACTGAGAAACGTCTGTTACGCTCTCGGTCAAGATCGGGCAATGCGACTGATAACCCGTATATTGCAGTCTTTCAACAAAACGTCTTTGATGCGAGTCTGATGACCAACCGGTTCCACCGCCTGTACGAACAAGGAAATAAACGCAACAAATCTTATTTAGTATCAGAAAACGCCCTCTCTGTCAGGGAATAAATCACCAACATCCTGTATCATGAAGTATAGAGCAGATATCGATGGACTGAGAGCGCTTGCGGTAATTCCCGTCATTTTATTCCACATGAATATACCCGGCCTATCCGGCGGTTTTGTTGGTGTGGATATATTTTTCGTAATCTCAGGCTTCCTGATCACGTCGATCATCCTGAAAGAGATCAACACAGACCGGTTTTCAATAGCCAAATTCTACGAACGCAGGATTCGAAGAATATTCCCTGCGTTTTTTCCGGTTATTATCTTCACTCTTGTTCTCGGCTACTACTGGCTGTCACCGACAGCACTGAAGGGTCTCGGCGATAGTGTTATTGCCTCCGCACTGTTCTCGTCAAACATTCTCTTCTGGAGAGAAGCCGGTTATTTCGACGCCTCGTCGCTGCAAAAACCTCTGCTGCATACCTGGTCTCTGGCTGTCGAAGAGCAGTTTTACCTGTTTTATCCCCTCCTCCTCGTCATCATCAGAAAATTTTTCAGGGGAAACTATGCCGCCTGGTTACTCTCACTGGGAGTTGTCTCCTTCCTGTTCAGCTGTTACGCAGTAGTGCACAAACCATCGATAGGATTTTACCTGCTGCCGTCGAGGACCTGGGAACTGCTGGTCGGCGCGATCGTGGCCCTCGACATCCTCCCCGCCATAAAGAGCAAAACCGTGCGGAATCTGATCGGGATCGCAGGAACAGCATCAATGATCGTCAGTATTGCAATATTCCGGGAATCGATGCCTTTTCCGGGATATTCAGCAGCATTCCCTGTCCTGGGTGCAGGGGCAATCATCTATGTCGGCATGCATGGAGAGCACCTGATAAAAAAATTTTTCGAGTTTAAACCGGTTGTTTTCATAGGAATGATTTCCTACTCGCTGTACCTCTGGCACTGGCCCATCATTGTTTTCATGAACTATGTCTCGCTGCGTGAGTTGACTCTCCCAGAAAAACTTGTCATCGTGCTGTCAACATTCCTCATTTCCTGTTTCTCCTGGAAATATGTTGAAAGCCCGTTCAGGACCAAGCCACCCATCATCCCGCATAGAGCTCCACTTTTCGCTCTCGCAGCGGCCTCCATCGTCATCGCTGTAGGCATTGGCGGCATACTGCATGCCAGGGAAGGGCTTCCTCAGCGGCTCGGCCTTTCGACGGCAAAAACCGCTGAATACACAAAAAAACCGTACAGTTCTCCGGAATTCCATACAATCACGAAGGAGGGATTCTCTTATCTTATCGGCAAAACGAGCCAGATGCCAAGCTTCCTTGTATGGGGAGATTCACACGCTCACAGCTTGACCCCTGGCATGTCGATTGTTGCCGGTCAAAACAATAAAACCGGCATCCTTCTGGCCGGACCGGGCATCCCGCCACTGATCGATGCAGGACAGGGCAACTTTATCAATACCGAATCGAACGCATTCAATGACGAGGTCATCAACTACCTTGCCAAACATGAGGCAATAAAAACCGTGTTCCTTGCAAGCTGCTGGAGCAACGTCGACAAAAACGACTGGTTCCAGCCCAGTCTGGCGAAAACTATCGACAAGCTCACCAGCATGAACAGACATGTCGTCATATTAACCGATGTCCCCTACCTGCCACATGATCTGCAACAGGCGCATTCAGTTGCCTACAGAAAATCGATCGATATCTACAAGTTTGACTCCTTAAGCTACCACGATTATCTGAAGCAGAATGATACGTTTTTCAAATTCATCGGAAATCTTGACAGGAGCAGAGGGGTATCGATTATCGATCTCGGAGGACGCTTCTACAGGGATGGCAAGAACATCCTCATGATGGATGACAAGCTTTTTTACGAAGATAACAATCACTTATCGGAAAGTGGCTCGATCTATGCAGCCAGATCGATCGAATCAGCAATAATGGCCGAACTGAGCAAAGCGGACAGACAGAAATCACATGCCAAAAAGCTGGTGAGCCGCTGAGCACGGCGACCCGATAGCTTTGCCCTGAATGCCCTTGTCTAGTAAACGGAAAATTCGTATTGCCGGGAAGATCAGGAATTAGTCCCCTTGCCTGGTAACAGGTATCCCCCGCATTCACAGTAACTGCCAGGCAAACCACCTGTCCGAATCCCGATCCGTTCTGCCGCCTGCATACTTCCAGGTATACTGTACCTCGCCGCCGCCGATGCGGTTGAAGGAACGGCCAGGAGGCACAATGCTGCAAGAGCGAATGCGAACTTTTTCATGATCTGTTTCCGAATGGGGGGTGAAGATGGCTGCATGAGCGTAAAAACAAGGAACTTTCCTGCAAACCGCTGAAAACGGAAAACCCGTCCGGCAACCAAGGGGCGGTCACACCGGACGGGTCCGTCTAATGAGCCTGATGGACACAGCTCAGGGCGGCACCATTCAGGCCCGTCTGATCAGGCGCAAAAGGGCGATCAGCACGATGGCCCCGATGGTTGCGGTAACAAGGCTGCCGAGAAGGCCGCCTGCAGCGATACCGAGCAGGCCGAAAAGATAGCCGCCGAGCAAAGCGCCGATCACGCCGACAATAAGGTCGCCCACAAGCCCGAAACCGCCGCCTTTCATGATCTGGCCTGCAAGCCAGCCTGCCGCGATGCCGATAAGGATAAACCAGAGTAGATTCATGGTATGAAATGGTTTGGTATTTAATGGATGGTACTGCTTTTCTCTTTGGGGAAAAGCGGGGCGGTCACTCCTTTTTCAGCTTGCCCACCCACTCGTCCAGCTTTTTTTCTATCTCTTCCTTTGCATGGCCGTAATACTCCTGGATTTTCCCGGTCAGGCGTTCACGCTTTCCATCTATGACATCGAGGTCGCTGTCTGTCAGCTTGCCCCACTCTTCCTGAATTTTGCCTTTCAGCTGCTTCCAGTTCCCTTCAACATGATCCCGGTTCATAACGAGCTTTCTCCTGTGTGGTTAACCGTTACGGAAATGACCGGCACAAACCGGCGAAAATCTCCATACAACATGCTTAACAAAACAAAGTTCTTGCAAGTTCCGAAACCCGCACGAGAAGAAAAGCGCAAACTTACCAGACAAAACGACGAAACCCCTGATTTCTCAGGGGTTTCGGACTTTTCCGGACCGTACCGGATTGTTGTACCTGTGGAGATGGCGGGACTCGAACCCGCGTCCAGAACACTGCTCAATAAGGCCACCACACTCATCTCCGGTGCTTTAAGTTTCGCGAACCGGTTACATCGCCGGCAACGTTCGGTTCACTATCCCGAATGTGTATTCATCCGCCCCTTCAGGCAAAAACAGATGAAGCTTACTTGCGCGAACCGAAGCTCAAGCGCGGGTTATGCCATTCTGCGCTTTCAGAGTAAGCGCCTCCGCCGCAGAACGATGGCCGATTAATTAACTTGTGCTAATCAGGCAGCCATTGCATACGAATAATCGTCTGCATCTATTTGTTACATAGACTTCTTTAACGAGTCCGTCCATGCTGAAACTCGGAGTGCAGCATTATTTCACACCTGCCCTGTCGAAAGCCTGTCATCCCCAGTACCAAAACAAAGAACAAGAGTGCCCGAAGGCAACCATATATATACATTTACCAGCAAATAACAACAGCAAAAGAGAGCCGAACGTTCTCTGCGGGGACCCTGGGAGATATTTCACCCCGAAAAAGGATGCCGGCCGGAATCCGTCAGTTAAGACCCGGCAGTTCCGGAGAGTTGGCCACAATACGGTATTCGCCGCCTTTTGAACGTACCGAGCGGCTCCACATGCGTTCGTACTCGCCCCCGAAAACAACCTCTCTGGTCGCCTCGGCGGTATACCACGAGCCCTCTTCGAACTCCTGTTCGAGCTGCCCTGCTCCCCAGCCGGCATAACCGAGGAAAAAACGTATCTCGCTTGGCTGTATCACGCCGGTATTGATGAGAAAACTCAGCTGGTCCTTGTCGCCTCCCCAGTATATACCGTCGAAAATCTCCACAGCGCCGTCAATGCTGTCGCCTCTGGAGTGGATAAAGTGAACTGTATCGACCTGAACCGGTCCGCCCATATGCAGGGGCTCCTCGATCTCCTCAAAACCGGCTATCGCTTCGCATACCTTGAATTCCATGGGCCGGTTGAGAATAAAGCCCATGGATCCCTGTTCGTTATGTTCGCACATGAGCAGAACCGTCCTCTTGAAGTTCGACTCAAGGAGATTTGCCGATGCAAGCAGAAGCTTGCCCGGCCTGAGATGCTCGAATTCGTTTACCATTCCAGATGTCACGTTTTTTTACCCAGATAGTTCAATATTTCCTCTGCGTGCGAGGCCGGAGTCACTTTCGGCCATACCATTTCAATCGTTCCCTGTTCATCGATAAGATAGGTTACCCGGCTGGTTCCCATGTACTCCCTGCCCATGAACTTCTTTTTGCCCCAGACACCATACGACTCGACGATCTTTTTATCTTCGTCGGCCACAAGGCGGAACGGCAACTGGTACTTGTCGGCAAATTTTGCATGCTTTGCACCACTGTCGATGCTCACCCCCAGGACCTCTGCACCTATCTTTTTAAAGTTAGGGAAATTATCGCGAAAAGCGCAAGCCTCCTTAGTACATCCCGGCGTATCGTCTTTGGGGTAGAAATACAGCACCACCTTTTTCCCCCGGTACTCATCGAGAGAAACCTGCCTGCCGAACTGATCCGGCCCTGAAACCGGCGGAGCTGCAGCGCCGACTGAAAGAAGTGTCATCGGTGAAACTTATTTATGTTCCTGAAATGTTTTACCTACTAAATGACAGCCTTCAGCAAAAAGTTTCGCCATAACACCATGATTTCGTACTCATTTTGTCCAGTATGCGGAAAACCGCTTTCAGAGGGAATAATCGAAGGCCGGTCGCGAATGGTCTGCACCGACTGCGGCTGGATTCACTACCGGAACCCGCTGCCGGTAGCCGTTGCCTATACGGTAAACAGGCATAACGAGCTCCTTGTTATCCGCCGGGCCCATGAACCGGCAATCCATGAATGGGCTCTGCCGGGAGGCTTTCTTGAAGAGGGAGAGGAACCTCATGAGGGGTGCCTGCGGGAGCTGATGGAGGAAACCTCTCTCGACGGCCAGGTGGAACGGCTTATCGGCATCTACCACCGCAACGTGGAACTGTACGGATCACTGCTGGTGGTAGCCTACAAGGTAGTCGTCGACGATCACGAGCGCATGGCCCCGAACCATGAGGTATCGGAAGCCGGATTTTTCACCGAATACAACCGTCCGCAGATCAACATTCCCCTGCACCGGCTGATTATCGAGGAGAACAGGCGTTTCGAGGCTCTTGCGGGAACCCCGGGGGAAACCGTTCCGGAAATATCGGGTTCATTCTGAATCCCGGCTTGCGGAGCCTGTCGCAGGGGCGGGCGCGGAGCCTTCAGCCGCTGTGCGGCGTCCTAATGCCCTGCCTGCATCGGCTATATCCATGCCGGAAGGACTCTGAAAAACCCTGAGCCCGAAAAACGGAAGGGATGCAAGCACGTGGTCCATGATATCGGCCTGAACGGCTTCATAGTTCGCCCAGAGAACATCGCTGCAGAAAACATAGATCTGCAGCGGAATACCGTTTTCTTCAGGCTGGAGATGACGGACCAGCAGCGTCATATCCTGATTGATTTTGGGATGGCTGCGAAGATAGGCCATCAGATAGGCTCTGAACGTACCGAAATTGGTCATGCGGCGCCCGTTGAGAGGAACATCGGAAACAAACGCATGCCTGCTGTTATAGTCCTCGATTTCACGGCTTTTCACATCGAGATACTGCTGAAGCAGCGAGACGCTGCGCAGCCTCTGCAGCTGGGCTTCGTCACAAAACGTCACACTCTGCATATCGATGCTGACCGAACGCATGATCCGGCGCCCGCCGGATTCGCTCATGCCCCTCCAGTTCCTGAACCCTTCGGAAATAAGCGCGTATGCAGGAATGACGGTGATGGTCTTATCCCAGTTCTGAACGGACACGGTCACGAGTGAAATATCGCTCACTTCCCCGTCCGCATCGTATTTCGGCATTTCGATCCAGTCGCCGATTTTGACAAGGTTGTTGGAGGTCAGCTGGATACCGGCGACAAAACCGAGAATGGCATCCTTAAAAATGAGAATGATCACGGCGGTAAACGCACCCAAGCCGCTGAAAAAGACAAGCGGAGAAGTACCCAGAAGCCTTGCAATCACGATGACGGCCCCTGAAGCGACGATAACGGTTTTCAGCACCTGGATGAAACTCTTCAGGGGAAGCCGTTCGGATACCGGATGCTCATTGTAGAATTCGAGCAGGGAATCGAGGAAACTCAGACAGACAAGAATAACGATAATCGTGAGATAGATCGTCAGCACCAGCTGTACGGGCTGAACGGCATCGGGATAATACCGGAAAACAGGGTGAGCTGCATTATAGAGCAGAACCGGAGGCACCATATGGGCTATCCAGGCGAAAACCCGGTGGTCGAGAAGCATGTCATCGAAGGAGGTTTCGCTTTTCCGGGCGACAAGAGCGACCACTTTCAGAAGAATCTTTCGGGTAACGATTTCAGCGAAAAAGACCAGAATTACCGCCAAACAGAGCAGGAGAACCGTTGCGAGCAGCTCTGCCTGGCTGCTGCCGATTCCATACCGCTCCAGATAGATGCGAAAACCGTCCATTGTACCGTTCCCTGTAGTTTTATGCTTCCCGTGCCGCAGGAAGGGTAACGCTGAAGGTCGACCCCTGATTGATTCTCGAACGGACGCCCACATGCCCCTTATGGGCGAGCACGATATGCTTGACGATGGCGAGTCCGAGTCCCGTACCTCCGAGCTGGCGCGAACGCGCCTTGTCTGCGCGATAGAACCGTTCGAAAATACGATTGAGGTGGGCCTGCGCAATTCCGATACCGTTGTCTTCGATCTCCATGGTAACCTCCTCGCCGGAACGGAAAAGCGAAATCCGTATGCGTCCGTTGAGATCGTCGGAATACTTGACGGCATTGTCGAGGAGATTGCGCACAACGATATCGAGATATCCCGCATCGCCGAAGACTTCGGCAACTTCCGGCTGGTAATTGCGTTCAATGCGTATCTGTTTTTTCGCGATGGCCGGCATGAGCAGTTCAACGTTCCGGTCGATAATGCCGCGCAGGTCCACAGGGGAGAAGGTGTACTGGATTTTCCCGGATTCGATGCTCGACAGATCGAGCACATCGTTGACCAGAGCGGTAAGCTGTTCGCTCTCCTTGAGAATGATCTGAAGAAAAGCCGCCGCGTGCTCGGAATCGTGCATGGCCCCTTCGAGCAGCGTTTCGGTATACCCCTTGATGCTGGTGAGCGGCGTGCGCAGCTCATGGGAAACGCTCGAAACAAAATCCCGCCTGACCCGTTCAAGGTTCCGCAGCCTGGTGATATCGTTGAACACGAAAACCGTCCCCTCGGGGTGGTTCCCCTTCATAACCGGCATGGAACTGATCTGCATGATTCTGGTGCCTTTGGCGGTCGCAAGCGTAACCTCCTCCTTGAGAAGCGTGCTTCTTTTTTCGTGAACACCCTCAAGCAGCTCCTGAAGTCCCCGGTCGGAAAGTGTCTTGAGCGGCCTGGATGCGCGAATGGATACCTCAATGCGGAAAAGGCGGGATGCGACAGGATTGACCAGAATGATCTCGCCCGAGGCATTGGTTACAATGATGGCTTCGCGTATGCCTGAAAACACCGCCTGATACCACTCCTCCTGTCGCCGGTGCCTGGTGATCTCCTCCGAAAGGTAGTTGATGCCCCGTGCCAGCTTGCCGATTTCGTCGTTGCGATGTACCGGTATGATGCCGCTGAAATCGCCGTGAACCCGCTTTTCAGCGGCTTCGGCAAGCCGCTGAAGCGGCCGGGCGAGAATAAATGCGGTTATCAGGCCGGCAAGCAGGGAAAACAGCAGCGCCCAGAACAGCCCGGCTTCCAGGCCTTTGCGCACCTCGGTTTCAAGTGCGCCGATATCGCGTACCGGTTTGGCGAAACGCAGCACCCCGTAGCGTTCGGGCTTGCCGAGGGAAACGGCCATGTAAAGCATGTTTTCGCCAACGGTTCTGCTGTAGCGGATATGCTGGCCGTACCCGGTTTTCAGCGCCGCCGCTATTTCGGGCCTGCGGAGGTGGTTTTCCAGGGAACCGAGCTTCGAAAGCGGAACGTAGGAGTCGCCCGCAACACGTCCGTCCGGGGTGACGAGGGTAACCCTGAGATCGAGAGTCCTTCCTGTACGGTCCGCCCAGAGATCGGATGCCGACAGGGCATCCCACTCCGCAGGACGCTTTTCAAGCATCTGGCTGCTGAGAAGAAGCTCCCGGTGAATTTCCTGCCGGATACCTTCGAGCAGGATCTGGTTGATAAGACGACCCTGCGAAAAATAGCCGAGTGCCGCAGTAAAAAAAACAAGCAGACCGAAAACGATGCCGAGCCTTACCGATACCCTGGCAAGCATCTCAGGCTTCCTCTCCCTGCTCTTCGAACTTGTAACCGAGTCCTCTGACGGTTTTGATCATTTTTCCGGTCTCCCCGAGCTTTTCGCGAAGTCTGGTGATATGGGTATCGATGGTTCGGGTATTGATGGTTTTATCGACATCCCAAACGTCGCTCAGAAGCATCTCGCGCGACTGGGCCTGCCCGCGTCGTTTGAGCAGGGCGACGAGCAGCTTGAACTCCATGAGGGTCAGCACCAGACCCTTCCCGTCGAGGGTGACCTGGTGGCGGCTGATATCGACATCGAGACCTCCTGCGCTGAGCACCTCCTGAATACCCGCGCGCTGCCGCCGGTCGCGTTTGAGAATGGCCCGGATACGCAGATTCAGCTCCCTTGGGCTGAACGGTTTGACTACATAGTCGTCGATGCCGAGTTCGAAACCCAGCACCTTGTCGATCTCCTCGCCTTTGGCCGTCAGCATGATGATGGGAATATCCTTGAGCATCTGGTGCTCCCGCACCTTCCGGCAGACTTCGAATCCATCGATTCCCGGCAGCATGATGTCGAGCAGCATGAGGTCGAAACTGCGCCGGGCAAGCTGGTCGAGAGCATCCTCGCCCGTGCCGGAAAGATGGAACTTGTATCCGGCGCGTTCGAGATTGTAGCCGAGCAGTTTGGCAAGGTTCTGATCATCCTCGACAACAAGTAGCAATGGTTCAGACATTCGTTGTTGCATTAATTGGTTATTCGCCGGCAAACCGCTCTCCCGCCTTCCAGCAGGCGGCCTCATGATCCTCTTCATACACGACAAGCGGCGGTTTTTCCTTCCGGCAGCGGTCATCGGCAAGGGGGCACCTTCCGGCGAACCTGCAGCCTTCGGGCAACCGGGTCGCGCTCGGTACACTTCCTTCGATAACATGCAGCCGCTCCTTTCGCGAACCGAGACGAGGAATGGATTTTAGGAGACCCCGCGTGTAGGGATGCAGCGGATTGCTGAAAATCCGGCGAACTGCGCCTTTCTCGACAACACCCGAAGCGTACATGACGATAACCTCCTCGCAAAGCTCGGCCACGACCCCGAAGTCGTGGGTGATGAGCATCACGCTCATACCGGTATCGCTCTGCAGCTTGCCGATCAGATCGAGAATCTGTGCCTGCACGGTAACATCGAGGGCCGTGGTCGGTTCATCGGCAATCAGCAGCGCAGGGTTGCAGGAGAGCGCCATGGCAATCATGATCCGCTGGCGCATGCCCCCCGAAAGCTCGTGAGGATAGGATGAAAAGCGCTGTGACGGATCGGGAATGCCGACAAGATGAAGCAGTTCGATAGAGCGCTCCCTGGCCTCCTTGCGCGAAATCCGTCGGTGCAGCAGAATCTGCTCCATGATCTGGTTGCCGCAGGTAAAGACCGGATTGAGGGAACTCATCGGCTCCTGAAAGATCATGGCGATCTCGTTGCCTCTGATCCGCTGCATTCCTTCTTCCGGCAATTTGAGTATATTGTTACCTTTCCAGAAAATTTCCCCTCCGGCAAAGTAGCCCGGAGGCATGGGAACAAGTCTCATGATGGAGAGTGCCGTAACCGACTTGCCGCAACCCGATTCACCCACGATACCAAGCGTGCGGTTCTCGGCGAGCGAAAAACTCACCCCGTCTACAGCTTTTGCCACACCGTATCCGGTAGCATAATAGGTTTTGAGATTGTTCAGTTCGAGAATGTGCATAGACCAGGGTTATAAAGGTCCGGCCTGAATGCCGGGCCAAGCTTGAAAATAGGGTTTGTCAGACTTATATGAAAACGTTATCCGCATTAGACGGCACCAGCATGCCGGTTATAAAAAAACCCCTCCCGTTCCTCTTCGATACCATCCGCCAGAGTGAGCCGTTCCTCCGGCTGAAGCAGTCGCTGGAAACGATCCGGCCCGGACAGCAAGCCCCTGTGGTGCCGGTTACCGTAAAAGGCATCAGCGGTTCCCTGGCATCACTGATCGCCGCAACGCTTTTTCTGGAAACCGAAACCCCTCTTCTGGTGCTCGGCGGACCCGAAAACAGCGAACTGTACGAAAACGATTTCAGTCTCCTTGTTCCTGAAGGCCGGTTTATAGGCCTTGACGACCAGATGCCTCCCGCCATGAAGGCGCTCTCCCAGCAGCAGCCGGTTCTGCTGCTTTCGTCATTCAGCGAACTGCTCGATCCGCTCTGCCGGCCTGACGAGGTTCCGGGAAAGCTCTTCCGGCTCGATCGCGACAAGGATTGCGGCTACGAGCAGCTGAAAATCTTTCTCCGTTCCAACCGGTTCGAGCACCGCGAGTTCGTGGAGGATGAGGGCGAATTTTCCGTTCGGGGATCGATCATCGATATTTTCTCTTTCGGAGTGCAGGAACCCGTGAGAATAGAGTTTTTCGGCGATACCGTCACCTCGATCAGGCTTTTCGACATCAACTCCCAGCTTTCCGGAAAAACCCTCGGCACCATAACCATCACCGGCAACTTCGCCGGCGGCGACGGAAGTGGAGAGACAAAACGGAACACCATACTCGACTTCCTGCCTCCCTCGGCGCTCGTCATCATCGACGACGCAGTGGAACTCGCTGCCGCCGAAGAGCGGGAGGCACTGGAAGAGGCGCTTTCGCCGTTCCGCCAGATACGCATATCTCCGCTTGCCGGCGAAGGAATCGATTTCCGCTCGCAGGCACAGCAGAAATTCATGGCCAACTTCCGCCTGTTTGCCGGCGAGCTTCGGAAAAACGCCGACGGAAACCGCATGCCTGTTTTCGCATCGGCCTCGAAAAGGGAGATCGACGAACTTGCCGAATTTCTCGGCGACGAACTGCACGAGAGCAACGGAGCCAGGCGCATCGGTGTAGACTGGGTGCCGCTGAACCTCCATTCGGGCTTTTCGTTCGAAAAGATCGAGCTGTACAGCGAATCGGATATCTTCGGGAAATTCCACACCCACAAGTCGCACCGGAAGCGAAAGATAAAGGGAATCTCGCTCAAGGACCTGCACCGGCTGAAAATCGGGGACTACGTCGTTCACGAGGATTACGGTATAGGAATTTTCAAATCCCTTGAAACCATAACCGCAGGCAATTCCGAACAGGAGTGCGTACTGGTCGAATACGAGGACGGCGACCAGCTCTTCGTCAATGTCCAGAACATCAACCTGCTTTCCAAATACACCGCCGCCGAAGGCTCGCGCCCCACGCTCTCGAAACTCGGAAGCAGCAAATGGGCGGCAAAAAAGGAGAAGGTCCGCAGGAAAATCAGGGATATCGCCATCAACCTGATACGCCTCTACGCCGAACGGACCATGAAGCCCGGATTTTCGTTCGAGCCCGATTCGATCTTCATGCGCGAGTTTGAAGCCTCGTTCATTTTCGAGGAGACCCCCGATCAGCTCAGGGCGATAGAGGAGGTCAAGGCCGACATGCAGAAACCGCACCCCATGGACCGACTGATATGCGGCGACGCTGGTTTCGGTAAAACAGAAATCGCCATGCGGGCGACCTTCAAGGCCGTGGAATCGAAAAAACAGGTGGCCATCCTGACCCCGACAACCATTCTTGCCCACCAGCATCTTGAGTCCTTCGAACGCCGGTTCGCCAATTTCCCGGTTTCCATAACCGTACTCAGCCGGTTCGTACCGAAAAAAGAGCAGCTGGAACGGCTGAAGAAAATCGAAAGGGGCGCAATCGACATCGTGATCGGCACACACCGGCTGGTCTCCAAGGATGTCCGGTTCAAGGACCTCGGGCTGCTCATCATCGACGAGGAACAGCACTTCGGTGTAGAAGCCAAGGAGCGGCTCAGGGAGCTGTATCCGGAGGTGGACACGCTCACCATGTCCGCGACGCCGATTCCCAGGACACTGCAGTTCTCGATGCTCGGCGCAAGGGATCTCTCGATCGTCTCGACTCCGCCGAAAAACCGGCAGCCCGTGGAAACCGTCATTTCGGACTACGACACCGCGGTCATCCAGTCGGCCATCGAACGGGAAATACGCCGGCAGGGTCAGGTATTCTTCCTGCACAACCGCATCAACGACCTCGAAGAGGTTCAGCACAAGCTCCGCGAGCTGGTGCCTTATGCAAGAATCGTCTGCGCTCACGGCCAGATGCCTTCCCGCGAGCTTGAAAAGATCATGATGGATTTCATGCAGCAGGAGGTAGACGTGCTGATTTCGACCTCGATCATCGGTTCCGGCCTCGACATCTCGAACGCCAACACCATCATCATCAACCGGGCCGACATGTTCGGACTCTCCGATCTCTACCAGCTCAGGGGACGGGTCGGCCGAAGCGAACGGAAAGCGTTCTGCTACATGATCACCCCCCCGCTGCACACCCTCAAACGCGAAGCCGTGCAGCGCCTGGCCGTTATCGAAAGCTTTACCGAGCTGGGCTCCGGATTCACCGTGGCGCTGCGCGACCTCGATATCCGGGGAGCGGGAAACCTGCTCGGGGCGGAACAGTCCGGGTTCATTCATGAGCTCGGCTTCGACCTCTACCAGAAAATGCTCGAAGAGACCGTCGCCGAACTCAAATCGACGCACTTCCGCGACCTCTTTGCCGAAGGCGGCGCATCCCCCCTCAAAGCTTCGGGAAGCTGCGATCTGGTCTTTTTCTTCGATGCCCTTATTCCCGACCACTACATTCATGCGGTTCACGAGCGCTTCAGCTTTTACGAAAAAATCTCCAAGGCACGCCACGACCACGAACTGGAAGCCATCCGTTCCGAACTCGTCGACAGGTTCGGCACCCTCCCCGAAGAGGTGGCCAACATGCTCATGCTCTCGAAGCTCAAGCTCCTCGGGGCATCGACCGGCATCACGAAAATCGACATACAGCCCGAAATCTTCACCATCTTCCTGCCTGACAGCACCCAGGAAAACATCGATCATCTGAACTTTTTCCAGTCGCTGTTCCCCTCCGTGCAGCAGCCCTGGATGAAGCCGTTCAGGCCGGGTTTTTCGCTGGAGAAAAAAATGAAACTCGTGCTCCACCGACCAGAAAACACGCCCGCCACGCCGGCAGCCCTTCTTGCGGCTTATACAGACATGCTTCGGCAGCTCAGGGATGCGGCGCAGGAACAGCCTCAATCCGAAGCGATTTCCTGAACATTTTCCCCCATACCCCTGCCGCCCCCGCAACTTTTTACCATTGCCGTCTCGTTACATGATTTGCAAGTGTTCAACTGAATAAGCATAAAACGATACAAGCAATGACTATCACCATAAACAACCGTTCATGTGAAGCGGTAACCGGAGAGCGGCTTATCGATGCAGCCCGGACCAGTCACAGCCATATAGGATATTTCTGCGGAGGCAACGGCATCTGCCAGACCTGTTACGTAAAAGTGCTCGAAGGCGCCGAACTGCTCTCTCCCCTGAGCGAAACGGAAAAAGCCATGCTTTCCGACCGGCTGATCGGGGAAGGCACCAGAATGGCCTGCCTTGCCACCATCGAAAAACCCGGCACCATAAAAGTCCTGAGCGCCGTAGAGGAGGTCAGGGAGATGTTCGAAACCGCTCCCCACCTGCTTCCGGCCTATTCTGCAAAAATGGGATGGGAGTCGCTGGTGAAAATCCCCGAGACCGTCGCCCTGCAGATCAATCGCACAATCCAGGGCAAATTCGACCTCGTGCAGATTTTCTCCGACGTCGTCAGAGGTATCGGCGATGCCCTGCAGCTTGTTGCCGAAGCGTTTTTCGGAACGCCCGACGGGAAAGCGAAAAGCGCGATCTCCCCTGAACAGTGCACCGGGAAACTGCTCGACAGGGAGGGCCTGAATCATCTCCTTTCGGGATGCTGCGCAGGCAGTACCACATCCCGCCAGCCCATGACCGACAGGCACACGGCGGCGGCGCCTCATGCAGGCAACAACGGCGTGCCTGCATGAACCCCTCAAGAAAAGAGGCCCCGTACAGAGGGCCTCTTTTGCATGACGGACCGCACAAAAGACCGACAGGCCAAAACCCCGGGCACCGGCCGGCCAGTGATTGCGGTGTGATGAAATTGATTATATTTCGTATTGAGGGGTAGTATAACAACCTGTTCATCACTAACACTCTACAGCCATGATCATCTACATCAACGACAGACCCGGCGAAGCGGCGGCTGGCGACCTGCTCCTGCAGGCGGCACAGCGACATAACGCCCATATAGGATGCATCTGCGGCGGTAACGGCATATGCCAGAGTTGCTTTGTATATGTAAAGGAGGGGGCGGAACTGCTCTCACCGCCGAGCGATGAGGAAAAGGCATTTATTTCCGATCGGCTTTTCCAGGAGGGCGGCCGGCTGGCCTGCCAGACGGTCATCACCGGCGAAGGCACCATCCGGGTGCTCACAAGAGCGGAAAATCTCAGAAGGATCGTGCTCGGGCTCAACGTTCCGGGCTTCATCACCTATGCCCGGACCATCGGATACAATGTGATCACGAAGCTTCCGGGCGGTGTGGCCAATCTCGCCTCTCGCGTCAGGGATGGCCGGCTCAACCCCCTGGATTCCATAGGAAAAATCGCGGGCGGGCTCCGGTACGGCGCCGGGCTTGCCGTTCATACGGTGACGGAAACCCTTCCTGTGCTGCAGGCTCCGGTCTCTCTTGTTTCGGAAGTACTGCAATCGCCCGTATCACTGGTCTCCGGGGCGCTGGAAGGCCCGGCCTCACTCATCTCGGGAGCGGTCGGCGGCATCTTCCATGCAGCTTCCGGTTTGCTCTGCGCGATTTCGGGAGGACGTATCAGCCTGCCCGGATCGACCTGCACATCCGCGAATGCGCCGCAGGCGAAAGCCCTTGAAAGCGTAACCATAACGGTAAAATAAACCTCTCGCTGCCGGGGCGGACCTTCGGGCCTGCCCCGGAATTGTAACTCTTGCTAAACGAATCCTCGATGGGCTACGGTTGTGATTTCGAGTTTGACCTTGGCGTCAAAACACTTGAACGATGGCTGATCAAGCCGGAAAAAACCATGAACATTTCCCTCGGGATTCCCAGGGAAAGAGCCCAGGACGAACGGCGTGTAGCTATCTCGCCGGCGGGCGTCCAGATACTGAGCGAACAGGGCATCCGGGTGATCGTGGAAACAGCGGCCGGGCATTTCTGCAACTTTTCCGACAGCGATTACAGCGAAGCCGGCGCAATCATCGCCCCTTCGCCGGAAGAGCTTTTCAGCCAGTCGAACGTCATTGTAAAGGTCTCCCCTCCGCAGCCGGAGGAGCTGCCGCTCTTCACCCCTGGCCAGATGCTCATTTCGGCGCTGCACCTCGGCACGGTCAGCCGGCATCTGATAAAAACGCTGCTTGAAAAAAACGTAACCGCGCTGGGCTTCGAGTTCATAGAAACGCGCGACGGCGAGCTCCCCATCGTAAGAACCCTGAGCGAAATAGCCGGATCACTGGCAATCCAGACCGCAGCGAAATATCTTGAAACAGGCTACGGAGGAAGCGGCATTCTTCTGGGAGGCATTGCCGGAGTACCTCCGGCCAACGTAACCATTATCGGCGCGGGAACCGTGGGGCTGTTCGCCGCCCAGGACGCCCTCGGTCTTGGAGCCCAGGTGACGGTGATCGACAAGGAGATCAACCGACTGCGTCGGTTCGAGGCCTTTTTCAACCGCCATCTGGTAACGGCGATCGCCAACGACCACTATATTTCCGAGCTTGCAAAAACATCCGACGTCCTGATCGGAGCACTCAGCCCGAAAAAGAAAATCATCCATCCGCTGGTGAGCGAACAGGTCGTGAAGTCGATGCGGCCGGGATCGGTCATTATCGATGTATCCATAGACCAGGGGGCGTGCTTCGCCACAAGCCGCCACACCTCCCATACCAATCCGATCTACGTCAAACACGGAGTCACGCACTACTGCGTCCCGAACATCCCTTCCGCGGTTGCGAAAACCGCGTCGTTCGCCCTCACCAACACCCTGCTCCCCTTCCTTCTGAAACTCACCGAACATGAAACCGTTGCCGACATACTGTGGAAAAGCCACAGCCTGAGAAAAGGCACCTATCTGTTCAAAGGGTACGTAACCAAGAAAATCCTCTCCGAACTGACCGATTTCCCCTTCAGGGAGATCGACATGCTGCTGGCCGCAAGCTGAAAAGAAAACCCGCCAGGAACCCGTCTTCGGCTCCGGATAAACGCCGCACCACCACCACCACCAGCCCGAGCCCCTTACAGGGGCGCGAGTGTCAAGCTCCGCAAAGGAGCGCGAGTATCAAGCTCCCTTCAGGGGATGCGAGTGCCATGTCCTCTTACAGGGAAGGAAGTATCAAAGATAATCGAGAGGCTTTCCCAGCCTGCGCGCCACCAGTGAAGCGCACGACACCCCGGAATAGGTCACCGCAATGACACCCTGGCCCGGAAAGGTGCTGTCGCCGACGGCAAACAGGTTTTTCACCAGCGTGCGGTTCTGCGGTTTCTGCAGAATATTCTGGCCGGGCTTGAGCATGGGGCCGTATGAGCCTTTCCAGCGGTTCAGGTAGCGTTCGTGGGTCTGTGGAGTCGCCAGAACCTTCAGCTTCACTGCGCTCAGGAGACCCGGAAGGATTTTTTCCGTCCGGGCGATGATCGAATCCGCATAGCGCTCCTTCGCCTCGCGGTACCCGGCGCTGCCGCGCCCGTACCGATCCCACATATCGGTTTCCGAGGTCACGAACGCATGCACGATGTGCCGACCAGGCGGAGCGAGCGACGGATCGAGAATGGTGGGTGCGGAAAAATAGATGGTGCCCCCGGGCGTATTGTAGGCGCTCCAGTCGTCGACGAGAATATGGTGCACGTTGAATCCCTCGGGAATGACCGCGGCATCGACGCCGAGGAACATCTGGAACCAGCTCGGCGCACGGCGAAACCGCTCTTCGGGCACCCTGTAGCGCGAATCCCTGACCATGCGGTTGAAAGTATCCCACACAGTGGCGTTGGTGATGACCGAACCGGCCAGAACGGTTTCGCCACCAGCAAGCCTGACCCCCCGGGCAATACCGTTTTCCACGATGATTTCGGTGACTTCCGAACGATAGCGAACACGCCCGCCGAACTTCTCCAGACCGCGGCAGAGCGCTTCGGGTATCCGCCCCGATCCGCCTATCGGATAGTTTATGCCGCCATGGTGCCGGTCGGCAAGGCATATCCCTGCGTTTACCAGAGGGGTCGAAAGAGCATCCTGCACCGCCCAGGAATAGGATTCGATATCGATAAAACGGAGCAGTTCCTCGTTACGGATATACTTCCGGGCAGTCCTGCCCATCGAGCGGAAGGTCTTGAGGGCAAGCATGGCGGTCTTGAGCGGGTAGCGCCCGCCAACCGAGGCCAGATGCATCACATCCTCGAGCGAACCGGCAGGAAGGGAGCTGAGAATGTCGTAGACCTCCTCGAGTTCCCTGTAGAAGCGCTCTATCCCCTCTTTCTCGAGAGGAAAGCGGGCGGCAAGGGAGTCGAGAAACTCCTGGCGGTCGAATGAGGCCGCCACATTGAAGCCTTCAGGCAGGTGATAATGGATCTGGACCGGATCCGGCACCGTAGCGATCTCGACCCCGAGTTTACGGAATATCCTGGTATGCAGGTTCAGCGTCCCGCTTTGACCGTTTTCAGAAAAGCCGTAAAAAACCGAAGCTCCGGCATCGAACCTGTAGCCGTCCCTCTCGAATGACGCACAGCTTCCGCCGGGAAAACCGTTTTTTTCGAAAACCACGGTGTGGATGCCTCTTTCCTGAAGCAGCGCGGCGGCAGTCAGCCCGCCGATTCCAGCTCCGATAACAATAACGTCTGCCTGCTCACTCATAGGGTAACATCTGTAGTTTCTGTACACCTCCCTCTCGTTGCCGTGCGCGAACCGGAAAGCCTCGCAACCCGGCAGAGGAACTCATCACGGCTACGGATAACGATTGCCGGCGACAATTGACAACGGCGCCCTTTAATTCGCCGGATCAGTTTGTCTTCTTAAAAATAAATGTTATAAATTAACTATTTAACCGCATAACACCTTGAACCTGCAAGGTTCAGTGCCGACTGCCGGTATAAAGAACAAACCATGTTATGGATACTCACGAATCCCCAGAGAAAAAAAAACAGAAACAGGGCAAGGAAACCCTTACCCGTGAAGAACTGAAAAAACAGCAGGAGTTTCAGGAAGAAGCTGTTGCCCACATCAACTCACTCTATAACTACGCGCTGCATCTGACCATGAATCCCGACGATGCAGAAGACCTTGTCCAGGAAACCTACCTCAAGGCCTACAAATTCTTTAATTCTTTTGAACGGGGAACAAACTGCAAGGCATGGCTGTTTAAAATCCTTAAAAATAACTATATCAACAGATTCCGCAAGAACTCGAGGGAACCGGGCAAAGTTGATTACGATCTTATAAAGGATTTTTATCATTCGATAAAGGATACGAGAAGCGACACGAGCGAAACCGATTCCGACTATTTCCATTCGCTCATGCACGAAGAGGTCTATCAGGCGCTGCAATCGCTGCCTGAGGAGTTCAGGGAAGTGATACAGTTGTGTGATATTGAGGGATTCACCTACGAGGAGATTGCCAATATGGTGGAAAGCCCTATCGGGACAGTAAGGTCAAGGTTGTACCGCGGCCGTAAACTGCTTCGCGGTCAACTTGAAAACTATGCCAGAAAATATGGCTTTAATACCGATAAAGAAGAAGAGTAACACAATACACATCCAGACCTTTTTTACTATGAACTGCAAAAAAGCCCGAGTGCTCATGAGTTGCGCACTTGACGGGGAGCTGACGCCAAAGGAGGAGCAGGAGTTTCAGCAGCATCTTTCCGAGTGCATGGCGTGTGCCGAAGAGTTCACCGAAGCAAAAAAGACCAAACTGATTATCCGTGAGAAAATCGTACGATTCAAAGCTCCCCAGTCGCTTGTCGATTCCGTGCTCCAGCTCGGAATCATTTCAAGCCGGCAGACCGAAGAAGCCCTCATGTTCGATCAAATTTCATGATTTCCGTCAAAGCCCTCATAATGGGGCTTTTTTGGTTTGAATAATATGAATTTATAGCTATATAGCCATAACGCCACAAATGGCGTCATCATTCTCCCGTGAAGGGCAGTGATGACCTGCATGCACCAAAATGATTGTTATGGGTAAAACGATTACGATATCCGAAGACGAAGTAAAGAAGTGGAATCTCAATATGCCTGATGAAATGCTCGAAGCCGTATCGAACCGCTTCAAGCTGCTTTCGGAGCCTATGCGACTGAGAATTCTTCGGGTGCTTTGCGAACGGGAACGTACCGTTCAGGACATCGTTAAAGAGGTCAATGCGAGTCAGGCCAACATATCGAAACATCTTGCCCTCATGCACGACAACGGGGTGGTCCACCGTCGAAAAGAGGGGCTTAAATGCTACTACCGCATCGCCGACGACAGCATTATTTTCGCCTGTTATCTTATTTCGAAAAGTGTGGTTGAAAACCTGCAGGACCGCCTGAGCTGGATTCAGAAGGTCAACAGCAATCTTACTGCCTGAGCCCTGCACCGTCGCCCCGAAAACCTAACGATCTCTTCCCCGAAGGCGCATTCACCATGTCCCGTGCCCGAGCCCTCTCTTTTCCTTCTCTGTATTCCATCTCCATCTTCCGTCCGCGTCTCAATGCCTTTCACCGTGGCGTTCAGCTTCCGTTCCCTGAGCAACGGCATGGCAATACCGACCGAATCTGACACGATTTCAAGAAAAACTCCTTCCTGGTATGACAAAATACCCATATATCTGACAAAAAGGCGCTTCTGACGCACCGGAAATCCGCAAAAACAGGTTTGGCACGCTACTTGTTGATCTAATGGCGTACAGATGCATACACTGTTATAAAAAAACAACGTCAGTCAACATTACACCATGGAGGACACAGAGATGCTTGTCAAATTGGCAAAAGACCCCCTGAGACTTTTCGACGATATCTGGTCGGGCAACCAGATGGCTCCGGCCAGCGCACCGGCATTCAAGGTCGACATATCGGAAGACGAACACGCCTTTCACATCGACGCCGAACTTCCCGGCCTTTCGAAAGAACAGATCGCGCTGAACATCGAAGACGACGTGCTGACCATCAAGGCTGAACGCAAACAGGAATCGGAAGAGAAGAAAAAGGATTTCCACCGGATTGAACGATCATACGGCAGTTTTTCAAGAAGCTTCAATCTCGGAGAGATGATCGACCAGGAAAACATCGGCGCCGATTTTGAAAACGGCGTGCTGCATGTTACCCTGCCGAAAGCGCAGCCGGTAAGAAAAACCAAGGAAATATCGATCAGGTAAACAGTTTCACCAGTCCGGCATCCACCCCTCCGGGGATGAAAGCCGGATAATCTTTCATTACACAATCAGGAAAAAGGAATTACAACTATGGGAAAAATTATCGGTATCGACCTCGGAACCACGAACTCGTGCGTAGCCGTCATGCAGGGCACTCAGCCGACGGTTATCGAAAATTCCGAAGGAAACCGTACGACTCCCTCTATCGTTGCTGTAACCAAAACGGGCGACAGGCTTGTCGGCCAGGCGGCGAAACGCCAGGCAATAACCAATCCGAAAAATACGGTATCCTCGATCAAGCGTTTTATGGGACGCAAATATGAGGAAGTGCCAAACGAGAAAAAGCTGGCTCCGTACGATATCATCAACGAAAACGGCGAAGCCCGGGTAAAGATCAACGACAAGATCTACTCTCCGCAGGAAGTTTCTGCAATGATCCTGCAGAAAATGAAACAGACTGCCGAAGACTTCCTCGGCGAAAAGGTCACCGAAGCCGTCATCACCGTTCCGGCGTACTTCAACGACGCACAGCGGCAGGCAACCAAGGACGCGGGCAAAATTGCCGGTCTCGACGTGAAGCGGATCATCAACGAACCGACAGCTGCCGCGCTTGCCTACGGTCTCGACAAAAAGCAGGAGAACGAAAAGGTCGCGGTTTTCGACCTTGGCGGCGGAACGTTCGACATCTCCATTCTCGAACTCGGAGACGGCGTTTTCGAAGTGAAGTCCACCGACGGCGACACCCATCTCGGCGGAGACGACTTCGACCAGAAAATCATCGACTTCCTTGCTGACGAGTTCAAGAAGCAGGAAGGCATCGATCTTCGCAGCGACGCCATCGCCCTGCAGAGGCTCAAGGAGGCAGCCGAAAAAGCCAAAGTCGAGCTCTCGTCGAGAACCGACACGGAAATCAACCTTCCGTTCATCACGGCAACCCAGGAGGGCCCCAAACATCTGGTCATCAACCTGACAAGGGCGAAATTCGAGGCCATGAGCGCCGACCTGTTCGAGAAAATTCTCGAGCCCTGCCACCGCGCCGTTAAAAATTCGAAGCTCGAGATGAAGGAGATCGACGAGGTCGTGCTGGTGGGCGGTTCAACCCGTATTCCGAAAGTACAGGCCCTGGTCAAGGAGTTTTTCGGCCGTGAGCCAAACAGAAGCGTCAACCCCGACGAGGTTGTGGCTATCGGTGCAGCCATTCAGGGCGGCGTGCTCAAGGGCGACGTGACCGACGTGCTCCTGCTCGACGTAACACCGCTCTCGCTCGGCATCGAGACGCTCGGCGGCGTGATGACCCGGCTTATCGAGGCCAACACCACCATTCCTACCAAGAAACAGGAGGTATTTTCGACGGCTGCCGACAGCCAGACATCCGTTGAAGTCCACGTGGTGCAGGGTGAAAGGCCCATGGCTGCCGACAACAAAACCCTCGGACGTTTCCACCTTGGCGATATTCCGCCGGCGCCAAGAGGCATTCCGCAGATCGAGGTGACCTTCGACATCGACTCGAACGGCATCCTGAGCGTATCGGCAAAAGACAAGGCAACCGGAAAGGAACAGACCATCCGGATCGAGGCCAGCGGCAAACTCAACGATGCCGAAATCGAAAAAATGAAGCAGGACGCCAAGGAGCATGCGGCAGAAGACCAGAAAAAGAAGGAGGAGATCGACATCCGCAACGCGGCAGACTCGCTGATCTTCAGCACCGAAAAGCAGCTCGCCGAACTTGGCGACAAGATTCCGGCCGACAAAAAACCGCGTATGGAGGGCGCTCTTGAAAAGCTGAAAGAGGCCTACAAGAACGGTACCGCCGAATCGATCAAGTCCGCAATGGACGACCTGAACAAGGAGTGGAGCGATGTAGCCTCCAACCTTTATCAGACCCCGGACGCTGGCGCTGGCGCTCCCGGAGCTTCCGGCCCTTCGGCCGGCGGCGGCGACCAGGGCGGCAAGAAAGGCGGAGAGGGCGAGGTCGAAAACGCCGAGTACGAAGTGATCGACGGCAACGACAAGTAAACCGCAAGCCGCTGAAACATCACGCTCGTAACAGCACGAACGCAGTAAACAGGCAAGCCCCGGAAAGAAAAACCGGGGCTTGCCTGTTATACATGAAAACCGGTTTCTCCGTCACCGGAACGAAACCGTACGAACCACCGCTATTTGGCGGTATTGCTCCACTCGATCTTCATGATTGCCGGAGCGCAGCTGTTGTACTGCAGGGTGTGCATCTTGCGGGCATGATCGAAAACGGTCAGCAGGTAGCGATCTCCGCTCTGGTCGGTGAAGTAAAGGTACATGGATCCCGATAACATGCCTTTCGGGCCCTGGGCATCGACCCTGAGGCAGTATTCGTAGACTCCCGACGTCTTGTCGAGCCGTATACCGAAAACCTTCGCGTCGTCGTTGGCAACCATGCAATCCGACAGGTCTGTCTTTCCGTTGAGCACCACATTCTCACCAGGATTGAGGCCGCCGGTTGCCGAAACCGCAAAGGAATTCACTCCGCAAGCCCCCTTGAATGTGCCCGCCACGGATCCCGGTGTGACGCTGAAACGTACGAAAAGCGGATGGCCGGTTGAGGGCACCTGGCCCGGCGGCAGCCACGGTCCATCGCCTGCTTTCGCCTGAAAACCGCTCCCTCCCGAACAGCTGTTCGGGTAGATGCCCGTCGGGCAGTCGAAGTTGAAGGTCGCCACCGTACCGCCGTCGTCGCGGTAGGTAACCGTTGCGTCCGAACCATGTGGAGGAACGAGGTTCGGATAATCCTGCAGCCATAGGGTGGAAAAGGAGCCCGCCTTGATGCACCTGGGCAGCTCCACGAAGTGACCGTGGCCGACTTCGGTTCCCACACACCACAGGTCCTTCGTATTGGGGCTGTTGTCCACCCGAACGTAGCAGGAGAAGTCCATGCAGGGCTCGACCAGGATAGATGCTGACGGAGCCTCGAAAGGGTTCACGGCTATACCACCCCCGCGCCTGACTGCCTGCATGTTTTTCACGACCGGAGGCGAATCGAGACTGACCGTGGCGTAGGAGACGAAACGTCCGGGCATGTCGGCGCTGGAGGGGCACATGAAACCGGTATTGACGTAGTTGACCATCGACGTTCTGAGCTTCGAAACCGATGCATGCGTATGGCCCAGCACGACAAGGTCGGCGTTGCGTCGGAAGGCTTCTCGCTGCGCGAACCACCCCATGAAGGATGAGTCGTAGTCGGCCATTGCTGCCTTGGTGGCAACAAGCAGTCCGTTCTCGCCCCCGCCGTTCTCCGTTATCCAGCGTGAGAACAGGCTTTTGTAGGCCTGTTTGACCCCGCTCAGGGTGGTTGTCTGGTGTTCGGTGATCCGAATGGGCGCCGATTCCGATATGCCGAGCTTGCCCGCAATGCCGTCGATCAGCGCGTCGGAGAGAGAAACGTCGAGCGACTTCAGCGCATGCTTGATGATCGAGAGCACATCGATGCCGTTGGGGTACCCCTGATCCTTCAGGTCGGAGACGTTCTGGCCTGGTTTCAGGTGCGACTTCCAGTAGGTAGCCACGCTTCTGGTCACGAAGTGCCCGACCGGCAGCGGTGCCCACATGGTTGCGGGATCGGGGGCGTTGAAAAGCGTAAACTCGTGACCGTGAGTCATGAGCACCCGGCTATCCCCTGCCGGATTGTAGAATTGTCGGGCATAGCGGAGACGGTGACCGCCGGGACTGGTGATGGAGGCGACATCGGCTTCGGTAACTGCCATGTCGTGATTACCGGGAATGTAGGTCACCGCTCCGTCGAGCGCATCGAGCACCCTTGCGAGCACCCCTTTCTGACTGAAAATAGCAGGATTTTTTGCAGTGATCTCTGCGAACGTCGGAGGCACTGCATCGAAAGGATAGGTCCACATATCGACAACATCACCAAGCAGCACAAGCTCGCGCACTGCGGCGGCGTTGTCTGCGATGGCGTCGAGTACCGTTATCAGATACTCGTCATGAATGGCGGACTGATACCAGCAGGTCGGCGAATTGTCGCCGATATGGATATCGCTCAGGACCACCACCTGTTTTTTCATGGCACTCTCCTTTTTATTTTTCGTTGACTGGCAAGCGAAAAGAACAGGAGAAGCCGCCCGGTGTTCGAAAGGGGAAAAACCACGCCTTACCGGCTGGTGAAAAAACGATGGCGTAACAGGGGTAAGGACCCGGTTCTTTTGAGTCAGTGGGGGGCTTCATCAAAAAAACACTCTCTGTAAGAGTACGGAAAAAAGCGAATTATCCGACAAGACCTGAAAACAGCATCCTGAGATATTTATCACTTTCACTTGCATAAAAGCCACGAAAACTTGTTTCCGCAGAATCTCTCCTCTACCTTCACACTTGTTAAGCAAAAAAAGCACGGTGAGTTTCATGGCGCCAGCCATGAGACTCACTTTCATCGATGCGGGTTTACAGGCGCCAGCCTGAAACCCGCATTCGCTTTTACCGGCCGCACGGCAGGCCTTCTGAACGCTCGCACAACGACTCGACACTC
>NZ_JBAWHG010000026.1:0-11560 GCF_049593655.1 Chlorobium sp. | reverse complement strand
GCGAGGTGGCTTTCCCGATTACTTCCCATCGCGCCTCGATGGTCTCCCCGACTGACCGGATCATCGTCGCATAGACTTCACTTCTGTTCATACGCCATAAGGGCTCAAATAAATACCGGCCCCTGATTTCCCGGCTTCGTTGCCAACGGCCCCCTCACTCCGTACATGTTCCGAAGCTGCGCATCGTGAACGAATCGGCATGAAATGAAAACATATCCGTACCAGCACGGATATGTTTTATCGAGAATTGGGTCGATGATTCACCTTGTTTTTTTTATCTTCCGACGAAAAAAGAGGTTATCGCTCTTTTACCTGTGGTGTGCCTTATCGGGTTATACTATGGCAAAAGGATGCGGAGCTACTACACCCCTCACGGTTGCTGCGCGACACGGGTCGCACGGGAGCCGGTAAGCTTTGTCTGTCATTGCATAGTCGTTTTCATAACAGATCACCAAAAAAGGAGCATGCCCCATGCCAATCTGTAACGAAGAGCCCATTCGCACCCTTGCCTATCTCCTCTGGCTCGATCGCGGCGCGCCATTCGATAACACTCAGGATATCGACTGGCTGGAGAGCGAACGAATAATTTTATCCCGGTCTATTGAGCCCGCAAATGAACCGGTCGCAAGTGAACCGGATGACACGGCCCCTTCCGCAGAGGTTCCGGCTCCCCCCGAAGTTACCGGTTCGGCGCGGAGAACGAACAGATGGATGCAGGCGCACTGGGAGCAGATCGGCCGCAAGCCGCTCAAGCAGCTTTGCCTGCCGAGTACGCACGACTCGGGAACCTATCGGCTGGATCTGAAACTCGCTCCGGATGCCGCGGATCTCATCAAGACGCTCTATGACTATGCCGATACCGAAAACAATGCGACCGGCGTCCGCAAGTACATCCGGGGAATGGCCGTCTGCCAGAGCCTCACGATCCGGGAACAGCTCGACAGCGGTATTCGCGTTATCGATCTGCGCGTCTGCAAGGTGGACGGCGTGTACTATTGCTGCCATGCCCTCCTTGGGGACGAAATACGCGTGCTCCTGAAGGATATGGCCGGGTTTCTCTCCGCAAATCCCTATGAGGTTGTTGTGGTGAAGGTCGGCCTTAAGGAGATGAGCGACGAGGAAGAAACAGAGGCGTGGTCGCATCTGGTGGAGAACACTGCGCCGTATGGCATAAAATACCCGAAGGACAAGGTTGAAGGCGACAAAAGCCCGATCGATCCGGATTTTTCAATGGAGACGCTTGCTTCGCTGAAGGCAAATAAAGATCGTCGGTGTCTGTTTTTATCGGATGACTATTTTACGAGCAATTACTCTGAGGAAATGACAACCACTGATGGGGTTATCTCCCGGCTGGAAAGCAAGACAACGGCTATCGACGGGGAAGAGCGGGCTAATCGCGAGGAGAAGAGAGAGAACGGAGAACCGACTGCCGCAGATCACAGGCTTTTCGAAGCGCAATGTTTTCGGCCTACGAGCCCGTTCAATTACGGGGCGGGATATATTCAGGCGGAAGGCGCCATTTCACTCGGGGCGCTGGCCGGTCTCGCGGGACTGGGTTATAACTACGCATCGTTACTGAACGCGGTGTTTTCCGGTGAGTCGCTTGCTCCTGTTCCGGCAAACCTTCATGAAAACGCTCAAAACTCGAGAAGTATCGTTCGGGAGTACTTTACCTGGCTTGCCGGCAATCCCCATATAGCCCGTCCGCAGGTTATCAACTGCGACTATTTTCAGGAGGTTCCGCTTGTCGATATCGCCATACAGATCAGTATCGGCCAGCAGCTTCCCGATCTTTCGGGGATTCAGGATATTCCGGTTCCGGAACTCAGGATGGACTGGTTCACGGCGACGGTGGGCTGGGTTCCCAATCTGGTGGCTTTCGCCGCAATGCTGGCGGGTGTGGGCTGCTGCGATCTTGGAAGGTACCTGGACGATAACATTCCCGGTATTACCGGAGATGTGCTCGGCGCAGCTCTTAAGGGGGCGGGGTATGCCTGTGGCGAAGTTGCTCAAACCATTCATACCGTTCTGAAGCTTACTGCCGACGAGCTGAACACGGTGCTCCGTCAGATCGGGTATGCATCCGATGAAATCGAACAGGCATTCGTAACCATGGGAGAGGGATTTGTGGATTTCTTTTCAGATGCCGAAGAGGAAGCTGAACGGATAGCGAAAGAGGCCGCCGCAATGGCGGAAGAGGCAGCCCGGATTGCTGCTGAGGAGACCGCAAGAGTTGCCGAAGAGGCGGTCCGACAAGTCGAGGAAGCCGCACGGATCGCTGCAAGGGAGACAGAAAGGATAGCCCTCGAAACTGCCCGAGTCGCCGAGGAGGCGGCAAGAGCGACCGCAAGGGAAGCTGAGCGGATAGCCCGTGAAACCGCACGATTTGCCGAGGACGCGGCAAGGGCGACTGCGAATGCGTTGAATCCGTCAAGATGGTAAACAATCTTAATGGCTGTCATGTCAAACACTATTTACTTATGAAAGATATACACGCATTTGTCGAACAGCTCAGCGATCCGGCTTTTCGCACGGAGATTGCCGTTCCGTTTTCGCAGCTTGAAGAGGGTGACTGGAATGGGGTTGTACAATTGGCCGCCCGTTACGGCTATACCTTCGGGATGGCCGAGCTGAAAAAAATTGCCGAGGCGAACCCCGGCTTTTTCAGAGGATCGGGCAAGAACCCCTCTCTGGGTTGGGATGTAACCGCGCTGTCGTCCATATAAAGCGGACGGAAGAGTAAGCAGAGAAATGCATGCCTGCGAAGGGCTTTCGCTTCGGTTTCTTGGTACGTTTCTTCACGGTGCGCCACAGCTTCACGCCGAATGGTCATTGAGGATCAGCGAAACCGAAATCGATGAACGGAGCCGCATAACATTCTGGATGGCTCCGGGTTCTGTGACTGGTGAGGAGCCCGGTTTTCCGTCTATCGAACGGCTGCTCGAGGCAACAGGAGCACCTGAGGCCGTTCGCGAACGACAGAAAATCCTCTCTCCGGATTGCCTGTTCCAGGGATTCGGCGCCTCATTCGGCGCCCCTGACAGGGAATATGCGCTGTATCTGCACCATTCCGACACGAAGACAGGGCCGGCGCGTTACGATGCCTGCAAGTGGGGTGCGGAGGGTGTTGTGGAATCGAGCCGCTACGAGTTCTTTTTTTTTCCCTGCGCTCCCGACGGAAGGAGGCCGTCCGAGTTTGTCCATCCAGGCCTTTCCGGAGCGTTCGACGGGTTAGTCGGCAACACGAGGCTGCAGAGTATATCCGGTTTCTGGCTGCGTCATCGGCATTCGCAGACAGACCAGGCGGATATTGCCTTTCCCTGGCATCCGCCGCTTCAGCTCCTTTTGGATGTGCTGAAACGAACGGACTTCGTGTCGGCCTCTGTCCTCGATGCGCTTATGGCGTATCGGGCTCATCCGATGCGGCATGTGGCATTCAGTCCGGAAAACGATTCCGAACCGGCCATTACGGTCTATTTTTCGGCTCCGCTTTCCGGCGACTGGCCGCTTGATATCCCCGCTCTTCGGGAAGCGATCCGTATCTCCGGCAACGCGCTGCACGATGCGCTGGAAGAGCGGTTTTTTGCCCATATTCCGCCACGCTCCGCCTCCGGGCCCGATGCTTTTCTCGACACCTTTTACAGTACCGGGTCCGTTGAAACGTGGAGGCGCGTTCTCGGCGCGAATATGCACTACCATTTCGGGATGTTCAGCAAAGAGGAGCGGGAGGGCTCACTGAACATTTTTTCCGATGAGCCCTTTGAGCGGGCCGTCACCGATCTTTTCGACTGTATTCCATACGGAAGCAGCGTCTATGATGTTGGCTGCGGCTGGGGCGGTCCCGCCCGTCGGCTCACTCACGACCACGGATGCAGGGTTCTGAGTTGTACGATCAGCGAAACGCAGTACCGGTACCTCTCTGCATCGGGGCTGCATGTTCGATATGCAGATGCGGAAACCACGCTTCCTCCGGATTTTTTTGACTGCATGCTGCTGATAGAGAGCCTGGAACATGTGCGGGACAAGGCACGTCTGCTCGGCATACTGCGGCTGTTCGGCAATAAGCTGGTAATGCGGGTTCATTGCCAGGATGGCGCTCCAAACAGCGTTAATTTTGCGGGAACCATGCATATGATACGTTCGACAGAGCTTCGCGGGATGATCGAAAAGGCCGGTTGGCATATCGTCGCGTGGCGCAACCGCCGCGAAGAGTCGATGCCCTCTCTGCGGGTCTGGCATGAACGTCTGGCGGAAATCCCTCCAGGCAGCGATTTTCATCTCGAAACCTTCCGCTCGTTCTGTTCCCGTATCTGCCAGTGCGAGGAGGAGTGGGCGGCCAACAATCCGCTCATAGAGGTTGTCGCCCTCCGGAACCCGCCCGGTCTGCAATAGAATATCCCCGACTGACTGAGCCCTCGTCGCATGGGCTTCACCACTCCGCAAGCCCCATAAGTACTCAAAGCAAACACCGTGCGCTTATTTCTTGACTCGCAGCTACCTGAAACACCACCACGATTTCCTGTGCTCGCCATTTATGAAAACGGAAAGCCGGCCGGTCGCGTTTGGTGGAGGCATATCCTCTGTGCACGCCACAGGTGTGCTTACGACATACCGGACGTTGTTGCTGGTAAACTCCCATCTGGTGTAGCGGCATACGCCCGTACCCTCGGTTATTTCCTCTCCTCCGACAATGAGTACATCGGGTTTCCCTGTGATGCTTTTTGGCCTGTTCCAGGCCCTGTACTGGTATTTGCCTGAAGGAAGAAGCGTGATGATGACCGTATGCTTCGAGGTCCTGCAGGCGAATTTTTCGGATGCAGCCGCAGTCGAAAAAACGAACGATCCGATAATCAGGATAATGAGAGACTTCAGCATGGTTTTCTCCGGTCTATCATAGAAGGTAACGTGGCCGCGGATCGGGCAGTGCTCCGCTGGGGAAAAATGTATTGGCCCTCCCCTCATCCCCCCGCACCCGGAGAACATCTCCCGGTCTGACGAGAAGTCAGACGAACTGGTTTGTCTGTGTTTTCTCGTAAAACACCTTGCCGACCCTTTTTATGTGATCGAGCACATCCGGATCGGAAATGGAGTGCAATAGTGAAATATCGAAGGTATAAGGCAGGTGCAGATCGTCAATATCATCCATTATCCGATACAGAACAGTCAGGTTCAGATCATGGCCACCAGCGAGAGTCAGATCGATATCCGAACCAGCCCTGTAATTCCCTTTGGCTCTTGAACCGTAAAGTATGGCTTTATCTACCTGCCCGTAGCGCGCAATCACACCATGAATACGCGCTATGGTCGTATCGTTGAGTCCATATTTCATTCCTGCCTCTCACTTGTAAGCGGTTCAAGCGTATCAAGAAGCTTGCGGTAGGCGGCATGATAATGATTGCGGATTGCCTCTGCGATTTCTTCGGCAATTTCCTGATTATAGGTATGTGATGTCAGATTCCGGCTGTTGATCATCTGCATCCATATCTCACCATCTTCGATCAATCCCAGCTTGCAGAGTCTCAGGCCGTTGTCGTCGAGGCGGCTTTACCAATTACCTCCCATCGCGCTTCAATGGTGTCAGCCGACAAATCGGCACCACACGCCCATTCTATGAAGTACCCCCCGTTACTCACCTTCATAAATTCATTATGGTCTCGAAGCTCTTCAAATGCTTCATATTCGAGATAGGGAGTGACATCAAAGCGGCCAATACGACCATCTTCAGCAATAATTGACAGTACCCAATCTGATTGGGGGTGTAGTTCCGCAATTCTCATTGGTCAAGCCCTTTTATTGGAAATGGTTTCTTGCCGTTTACGGCCAAATTCCAGTCAGCAAGCAGATCTTCGTGATGAATTTCGATCCATGCGACAACCAGCTTGTGCTTGTTCGGCGGCAGATCACCTGCCAGAAGCGTTCCGTCAAGAATTGAGTACACTGCTACTTTTCCCTGATAATCTGCATGAATGTGTGGCACATGATGTTTCTCGGTATCCCGAAAAAACATCCGTATTAGAATCCCATAGAACATTGAAATCGTAGGCATTCTCTCTTCCCTCTGTAGTGTTTGGCTGCTATCCCAAACGAAGGGCAACAGCACTTCTCAGCTTTTTAACACTTCAGCTATCTGCATCGAACACAAGTTCGTATTTGAAATGTACACAACATTTTCAGGTCATAAAAAATGCCGGCTCAGCCCAGGCTATTTCAGGAATAAGGAGGGAACAGCGTCGTCGTGGCTCACAAGGGTAACGCACGGGACAGGTCGTCATGCTCAAAAGCGCTCTCTTTCCGCTTGATTTCTACCGGTCGTGCACCGACAGTTTTTGCCATCTCAATTGAAAAACCGGTCAAGAAACGACCGTGATATCTCTTTTCCGTTTTGTTTACGTCGTTGCGAACTATCTCCCCCATCACTCCATCAGCCATTCATCCTGCATTTGGGGGAACGGATCAACGTCCCGGAGACTCCCTCCTCCTTAAAGCTCCGGAGGAGCGGCATAACGGTAACGCCGGACGCAACACGGCACACCCGCAAATCCTCTTGCTGTTGCTCAATAACCAACCAATCAGCAACAGCTTGCACCACCACCCCTGCCGCTATTGCACTTTCTGATTCTCCCGTTTTTTAATCAAACAATTCACGCTGCCATACACCGTCCCCGAGTTCCCTTACAAGAAATTAGTTTACGTAGTTGCGAGCGTCCCGTCCTCCACAATTCTCACAACACTCATAGGCAACCTGCGGCGCATCCGCGCCTCATGAATATTGGCTCCAAGCTTGCGCAGCGCTTTGCGCACTGCTGAATTTGGCAGATGAGGTGTCGGCATTTGTAATATTGGTATATCCTTAATCAGATATAAGGCAACACCATATTTACATTTTACAAAAACCGGGACGCGCTTCGGCCTATGATCTCACCTTTCCTCAAATCCCGTAGGGATGCCCTATCGGTAGAACAGCATCCCCTCCTCGTATAATTATTCCCTGGGTGTGGGGTTATGCCCCGCTGTGCCGGCTTGCATTCCGCGCACGCCCTGAAAGAAGAAGCCTTGGCATGAGTGCGAAAATCATGAGCAGTGCGAGGTAGACCGAGCCTGATACCTTATCCCGGCTGGCGATGAACTCGGCGAGTGTTCTGTCTTGCAGCACTGTTGCAAGTGCCACTTCGGCAGCTACCGAGAGTGCCAATGCCAGAAATCCTGCGATCAGGGACTTGCCCGGCGATCCGACTTCGGGGAAGCGGCGGAGGATGAATCCTGCTGCAAAGTAGATGACGGCGGCCATAATCGGCATCTCTGCAAGCTCGGCCCAGCGCTCGCCGATGCGCGGAACAAGGAACGGCACCCGGACGACGCCAAGCAGGAACCCAGTGCCGAGCACAATGGCGAAGTAGGCGAGACCTGCTTGCATGGTTTTTAACACTGCGACGGGTGACGAGAGAGTTCTTTTCGAAGCCTAAAAATTCAGATTGATCTGCCTAATTCAGGAAAAGCAGAAGGCTTCTTTCTGTATAGGATAACTTCAATATCATATCCACAGAACGACCAATTAATTATTTATAAAAGAGTTAACGGTATACGGAATTAGGGGCGGACATTAGTTTCAGTCGCTTATCATCCCGACATGACACGGATTTTCAACAACTCCCGACGTCTAAATCCCCGACAAACCGGGCACGAAACACCTGAATTTCACTTCTCCTCACAGCCAATTAGTATTAAAAACACACTTCCCTATTCTTTTCACTTTTTATGGATACGTATCAGCATTCCGAAGTCTTCGCGCCGACATTTATTTGCCATCAAGTTTTTCCTGCGTGAATTTAAATTCATGCTGCTCCTCTACTACCTTTACAACAAACTTAATATCCTGGGGTTGTTCGGCTACTTCAGGTAATGCCACCTTTATTAATCCTCCGTGCCATGCAGCAGGGAATATTGTTTCCTTCTTTAGAATTGTTGAAGACAGGTTCTTTAGATTTTCACGCCCTTCAGCCTCCAATCGAGCAAAGCGTGCTTCCGAGTTTGCCTGTGCAACATTTCTGGCTGTCTGTGCAGCTGCGTAGTTGTAGGTTGTACCTGAGTAACTACCGGAACTATACGTTTTCGTACCATAGTTAGAATACGTCGAACCGGAATATGTACCGAAGGTATTGGAGTAACCTGCATTTGCAGCATTCATAGACTCAGCTGCACCCTGTAGCGCAACAGCAACTGCGGCCCATGCTCGGCGATTCTTTTCTTCAGCTACCAACTCATCGTAACTGAAAACTTTAAGCGTAGTGAGCTGGCCATTTGTATTTGCCGTAGCGGTTACATCATCTGTAGAAAACAGGATATCTTGAGAAGTCCCGTTATGTACTGCTATGACAAAGTCAGCTCTTTGGCCACTTGTGACGGTTTCAGTATTAGGCGCTAAGGCTACGGTATTTTGTTTTATTGATATGAGCGTCTTTCGACCATCTTTGAAGACTGATTTTTGTCCTTCCGAAGGTATGCCACTAATTATTCCGTAGGTCGCACACCCTTGGATTCCTACGATAAGCAACAGAATTGCTGCTCGAGTGATAATTCTCATTAACTACTCTCTCCTTTTTATTTATAACCTAGCCGCAGGTAAGCACTGCTTCGCGGCGGAAAATGTATTTGACTTATGCGGTCCATCTGCTCCATCTGTTTGTTCTGCCGCCTGCAGCGAGGCGTACAAACGACTCCGGAACATTGATCCGTATCCTCAATAAATTAAGCCACATAGAAAAAATAAGCAATACGCGAATTTTTTTCGGGGGAATCCTCTCGGATCAGTTCTGAATACAACAGTGATCAGTTACAAGGATGAATGCATCATTGCTCGGGTTAACCGAGTCTACCATGCGATTAGTTTACGTAGTTGTGAACGTCCCATCCTCCACAAAATACCCGACTGACCGGGCCCTCGCCGCATGGACCTCAATGACGTTGCTTCTGTTCGACGTATGAGCGCAAGACTGCGTTGATTTTCTTCTGGTAGCCTTTGCCCTGGCTTCGGAAAAACTCCAGAACCTCATAGTCAATACGCATGTTCAGCACTGCCTTGGGGCGAGGAGGTTCTACCGAAATGTTTGACCAGTCAATGTGCATTCCGGCCTCATCATCGTCTTCGGCAACTGCTGCCTCAATTTCCTTGTCCGACATGGCCGCGGCGCTTTTCCAATCGCTCTTGTCCTGGCCATGCATCCGCATGTTTTCCAACTCTTTATCCGTGTATCTGACGATACGCTCTTTCCTCGACATCTCGTGCCCTCCTGAATGAAATAATCCGGCGGGCATTGGCCAGCCATGTCCAGACTACAGTGTAAAATTTCTCGCCGATTGTGGCCGTGGTCACGTAGCGAGTCAGCGCAAACACCGTGCCGAAATTTTTATGAGACGAGAAATAACGGTCACTGCTTCGGTGGCTCTATGCTCTTGAGCACTTCAATTGCACGCTCCCTTAGTTCAATTTCTGCCATCAGCCTCGCGATCTCACCTGGAACATCGCGTTCTTGCTTCCTGTACGGAATTGCGACCGGCGAACGATCGTAGACCTCGCACGCCCGAAGAAGCAAAGGCGAGTTCTCATAGTGTTTGGCAACCGTCTGCCAAGATATGCGGCGTCCAGCAAAAGGTGCCAGTGCGGCACCGCGACCAATGGCATCATAGTTGTCAAAGTAAACTTGCGAAGCCAGCGCAACCAAGTATACCTCAACATCGAGCCCGAGAATATTCTGAATGTCTGCGCGGTCGCGTTCAAACACCCGTGCTTGATCGGCAGTGAATAGCTCGGCCGCCTTGGCCTCGATGACGATGATTGCGTTCTCGCCGAACAAAGCCAGATCGAAAGTGCGCTTTGGTGAGTACTTGCGCTTCTCTTTGGGGCGAAAACGATGTAAATAATCGCGATAGAAACACGCCTCAAAGGCGCAATTCCACGGGCCCATCACGTCCGCCGGCAAACCAGCTTTGTGCTTGAGAAGATCCACAAAATCGTCTACGTCATCACGAACACGCCTTTCAAGCTCCGCACAAAACGCACGCTCTTCTCGAGTGATTTGCGCCCAATCTAAGCCGTTGAAATAGCTTGGTCCCATTGCGATCCTTGTAGGTTGTCCATAACCACATAACCGTTCGGAAAACAGCAAAATGGTTTTAAAGTTAAGTGAGTAAAGAGGCTGTTATGTGCTACTGTCGAGGTTCCCTCCATTGATAGACTTTTCCATCCATAAATGTAACATATCCACCATTCTGATAATACCAATAGGCACTTCTGCCACCATCTACTCGGTGCGGTTCGCCAAGCGTTTTTTGCACGTCGCTGTAATCCATATCTGTGGTCAGCTTTCTCCAGTTCATTACTGACTTCCAACCCTCGCCCGGCGTTACGTGTTCATTGGCCTTGCTCGTTTTACTTAGCAAAGATTCCAACTTCGATAACCGAAGATTTATCTCCCGTACCTCTTTTTCAAGCCGGTTAATTCGATCAGTATCCTGCGCATTCGCATTGAAGACGACTGCTGCTAATAGAACTCCTGTAATGGTAATTGTTTTAATCATGACCTCTCTCTATTGCACATAAGATGACTGCGGATCGGGGAGTGCTCCGCAACGGAAAATTTATTTATCAGCAAGGAATGTCAGTACAAAATAAGCAATACGCAAATTCTTAACGGATGAATCCTCTCGGGTCAGTTCCGAATACAAGAGCAATTAGTCACAATGACGAATAGGAATTAAATGGGTCTCCCAAGCAATTAGTTTACGTAGTTGTGAGCGTCCCCTCCTCCTCACACTGCTGTAGCTGTCCAGTACGTTGAGCACCCGAATCCGACGGCCGTTATACAGATTGTCGCTCATGAAGTCCATTGCCCAGCATTGGTTCCTTCGTTCCGGTTTTGGCGGAGCCACACGGCTCGCTGCAGCTGTTTTCCTTCGCCGTTTGACCCGGAGCATCAGGTTTTCTTCTCGATACAGCCGTTCAGTTCGCTTGTGATTGATCTGGAAGCCCTCTCGCCGCAACAGGTAATGCAAGCGGCGATACCCCCAACGCTTGCGTTCATCAGCAAGCTCACGCAGTTGCTCCCGGATCGGCTCATTCACATCCGCTTTCGGCTTGTAATGCCAACTGGCTCGGCTGAGACCCAAAAGCACACAAAGCTTTCTCAGACTTTGCCCGAAGCTTTCATGCAAATACCTGACGGCATTGCGCTTGGCTTCGGGCGTTACCACTTTTTTGAGTTGATATCCTTAAGCATCTGGATGTCGAGGGCATAATCAGCCACCAGCTTCTTCAGACGACGGTTCTCGTCTTCAAGATCCTTGAGGCGTTGGGCCTCGCTGACCGACAGATTGCCGTACTTCGATTTCCAATTGTAAATCGTCGCATCGCTGATACCATACTTCCGGCAAAGGTCCTTGACCGGCATGCCGGCTTCGCCTTCTTTCAGGATGCTGATGATCTGTTCTGTGCTGTAACGCTTGGTTTTCATGCGTGTAACCTCCTTGGTTGATTTTAAGCAAAATTTCCACAACCAAGTGGTCT
>NZ_JBAWHG010000025.1:0-46283 GCF_049593655.1 Chlorobium sp. | reverse complement strand
GTGTAACGGCAAATACTTCGACTATAGTAGTGCGTAATTCGTTGCTTGCCGTCTGCAAGGGCGCGGGGGTGGAGATGACGGAAGCGTCCATAGTGAATCACATTATATGTACGACAAATACACTCTATTTGCAAGAAAATTCACGCTTTGGATACTGAACAAAAAGCCTTGTCTCAGGAAAATCCGTCATTTTGGCCAATCTCGCTCCTTGCCTGAGGCATCACTTGACCGAAGTAACTATTATACCCTAACGGATGATTGTTACGCCCGAACGGGTTGTTCGTTTATAGCGGTTTATAACCAGTTATAATAAGTTGTCGCTATAAATCCGGACGAAGGGTGACAATACCTGACCTTTACACTGTGAATGTGGCGTGCAGCACGCATTGTCGAGGGGAAATGAAAAAAGCCTGCAAGGTGTTGTCTTGCAGGCTTTTACGCGGGATGTGGGCGATAGAAGATTCGAACTTCTGACCTCTACAGTGTCAATGTAGCGCTCTAACCAACTGAGCTAATCGCCCATCATAAAAGGGCTTAAATATAAGATTCCGGTTCAGAAATCCAAACCGCTTGCGGAAAGATTTTTCCCGTTCAGGCGATTTTTTTCTTTTTGCCGTCGGCAGTCAGATACTCCGGATTGCCCTTGTTTTCGATGGTGTCAACCGTGATGATGCACTTCTGCACCCCTTTGAGCGAAGGCAACTCGAACATGATGTTGATCATCACGTTCTCGAGCACCGAGCGCAGGGCGCGGGCTCCGGTTCCACGGTCGATGCCGATTTCGACGACCCTGTCGAGCGCCTCTTCGGTGAACTCCAGCTCCACACCATCCATTTCGAACAGTTTCTTGTACTGCTTCACGAGCGCGTTCTTCGGCTCCACGAGAATGCTGCGCAGGGCCTTTTCGTCCAGCGGATCGAGGGTGGAGATGATCGGAAGCCGACCGATGAATTCTGGGATGAGCCCGTACTCGTGCAGGTCGTCCTGGGTGACGTAGCGCAGGATTTCCGGATCGTAGCCGGAGTGCTTGTGCTTCACCTTCGAACCGAATCCCATGGATGATTTCGACACTCTCTTGGCGATGAGCTTGTCGAGCCCCTCGAACGCTCCGCCGCAGATGAAGAGGATGTTCTTGGTATTGATGTTGATGAGCTGCTGCTCAGGATGCTTGCGGCCCCCTTTGGGCGGCACGCCGACCACCGATCCCTCGAGGATCTTGAGCAGCGCCTGCTGCACGCCCTCGCCCGATACGTCGCGGGTGATGGAGACGTTGGCGGACTTGCGCGCGATCTTGTCGATTTCGTCCACGTAGATGATGCCCCGCTCGGCGCGTTCGAGATTGAAGTCGGAAGCGTGGAGCAGCCTGGCCAGAATGGTCTCCACGTCGTCGCCCACGTAGCCCGCCTCGGTCAGCGAGGTGGCGTCGGCAATGGTGAAGGGCACTTCGAGCAGGTTGGCCAGCGTCTGGGCGAGCAGCGTCTTTCCCGTGCCCGTCGGGCCGATAAGCAGGATGTTGCTCTTCTCGATAACCACCTCGTCGGACTCGTGCGACCACTCCTGCGAATCGATCCGCTTGTAGTGGTTATAGACCGCCACGGAGAGCGACTTTTTGGCGATGTCCTGACCAACCACGTACTGGTCGAGCGACTCCATGATGGCTTTCGGGCTGACCAGCCTTGGCTGAAAAGGCTTTTCCGGCTGGCGGTCGGCCGGTTTTATGGCGCTGATCTCCTTGCGGAGGATTTCGTATGAGGTCTTGATGCAGCGGTCGCAGATGAATGCACCCGGACCGGCGACCATGCTGTTGACTTCAAGGGAGCTGCGTCCGCAGAACGAACAGAATACCGGTTCGTTGCCGTTTCCGGTGCGCTTTCTCCCCTTTTCGGGCTCTTTAACTCTCGTCATGTAAAACTGATGCCTTTGCTGATTACGGTTTCCGGAAGCTTACAATCCCATTTTCGCCAGGCTGTCGAGCACATGCTGGATAGCCATGCTGAGCTTGGGATGGTCGGCTTCAAAATGGTCGATGGCTTCGCCAAGACGCTCTGAAATGGGCTCCTGCTCCTCGGGGGTTCCTGTACCCTTTCCGCTGAGAAGGTGCTGGATATCCTCCCGGAGAGTCGAGAGCACCGATACGGTCGCGTCGTCCACACTCTCTACCTGCTCGAGCTCCTCGTGAAGCTTCCGGAGCATTTCGTTAAGCTGCTGTTTTTCCATTTGCACGGAACCTTGTTTGAAGCGTCATGAAAAATTCCACCGGTATTTCCACCAGTATAACAACCTTCGCGGGCCAATCGTTTGGGACGCTCACGGCAGGCATGTCGTGCCCATGAGATACCGGTCGCATTCGCGGGCGGCCGCACGGCCTTCGTTGATCGCCCACACCACAAGGCTTTGACCGCGGCGCGCGTCGCCGGCGGCGAAGATGCCCTGCTTGTTGGTTTTATAGCTCTGTTCGTCAGCCTTGATGTTGCTGCGCGCATCCTGGGTTATCTGCAGCTGCTGCAGGAGACTCTCCTCCGGGCCGATGAAGCCCATGGCGAGCAGCACCAGCTGGGCAGGCAGGATCTCCTCGGTTCCGGAAACCGGACGGGGAATAAAGCGGCCTTCGTCGTTGACCCATTCCACATCGGAAACCTCGACGGCCGTAAGCGCCCCGGTGCCCGCATCGAGAAATTTCTTGGTCATCACAGCGTACCGGCGGGGATCGCCATTCTGCACGGCTGCAGCTTCCTCCTGACCGTAGTCCACCTTGTAGACCTTCGGCCACTCGGGCCACGGGTTGTCTGCCTGACGATCGAGCGGAGGCTTGGGCATGATTTCGAGCTGGACGACGCTCCTGCACCCCTGGCGCAGCGAGGTGGCCACGCAGTCGGTGCCGGTATCGCCGCCGCCGATGACGATCACATCCTTGCCCTCCGCCGTAATGGCGGGCGAGGTGGCGTCGAGCAGCGCTTTGGTGGACGAGCGAAGAAAGTCCATGGCGAAGTGCACGCCCTGGAAGGTGCGGCCCTCGACCGCAAGGTCACGGGGCCTGGTGGCGCCTATGCAGAGCACGACGGCGTCGAACTCCTCGAGCAGCTTGTCGGCAGGGTAATCGGCGCCGACCTCGGTAGAGGCCATGAAAGTGACTCCTTCAGCCTCCATGATGGAGATGCGGCGGCCGACGACTTCCGTCTTGTCGAGCTTCATGTTGGGAATGCCGTACATCATGAGTCCGCCGATCCGGTCGTCGCGCTCGAACACCGTAACGCTGTGCCCGGCCTTGTTGAGCTGGTCGGCGCAGGCCAGTCCGGCAGGTCCGGAACCGACTACGGCAACGTGCTTGCCGGTGCGCAATGCTATGGTTTTCGGCTCGACCCACCCTTCGGCGAAGGCGTGCTCGATAATGGAGCACTCGATATTCTTGATGGTGACCGGCGGCTCGATGATGCCGAGCACGCAGGAGCCCTCGCAGGGCGCCGGGCAGACCCTTCCGGTGAATTCAGGAAAGTTGTTGGTCTTCATGAGCCGGTCGAATGCCTCGTGCCAGAACCCTTTGTAGATATAGTCGTTCCACTCGGGAATCAGGTTATGAATCGGACATCCGCTGGCCATGCCACTGAGCAGGAACCCGGTGTGACAGTAGGGCGTGCCGCAATCCATGCAGCGGGCCCCCTGCTTCTGCAGTTCGCCATCCGGCATCTCCAGATGAAACTCCCGCCAGTCCTTTATCCTCTCCAGAGGCTCCCTGTCTGAGGGAAGGGCTCTCTGGAACTCCATAAATCCTTTTACTTTTCCCATAACTCTCGTTTAATGCTTTTCCGGAGCAGCACGCCGCATGCCCGGTGTTAGTTTCCTGATACGCGCGAAGGATCGTGAACGTTCTTTTCAAATGCCGCCATAACGGCTTCGGCACCGGTCAATCCCGCATTTTCAACCTCTTTCATGGCCTCCATGGCACGCTTGTAGTCGTTCGGCAGCACCTTGACGAACTGAGTCTTCGCCATGGTCCATGCGCCGAGAATACGCTCACCGAGCGCACTGCCGGTCAGCTCCACATGCTTCTCGATCGTGGACTGCAGTTCGGCAAGCTCCAGAGGATCGTCGACCGGATAGAGACCGACCATATCGTGGTTGCAGTTTTCGCTGAAGGTTCCGTCAAGGTCGTAGACGTAGGCCACGCCTCCCGACATGCCGGCGGCGAAGTTCCGTCCGGTTTTGCCGAGAATGATGACGCTGCCTCCGGTCATGTACTCGCACCCGTGGTCGCCGATGGCCTCGACAACCGCCCTGAGACCGCTGTTACGCACGCAGAACCGTTCACCTGCCATACCCCTGATGTAGGCCTCGCCGGATGTCGCACCGTAGAAACCGACATTGCCGATAATGATGTTCTCTTCCGGCACGAAGGTGGCGCTGCGCGGCGGATAGACCACGATTTTTCCGCCCGAAAGCCCTTTGCCGACATAGTCGTTGGCATCGCCTTCGAGTTCGAGGGTCATGCCGTTGGGAATGAACGCGCCGAAGCTCTGTCCTGCGGATCCGAAGAATTTCAGATGAATGGTATCGTCGGGCAGTCCTTTGGCGCCGTACGCCTTGGTCACTTCGTTACCGGTAATCGTGCCGACCACCCGGTTGGTATTGCTGATGGCCAGCGTACTGGTGACCTTCTCGCCCCGCTTGATGGCGGGCTCGCAGATGGTGAGCAGGGTGGTCAGATCGAGACTCTCCTCGAGCCCGTGCTCCTGTTTCAGGCTGCAGTAGCGCAGATCGTTCTCGCCGGCCTCCGGCTGGTAAAGAATCTTGGAAAGATCGACTCCGCTGGCCTTCCAGTGGTCGATGGTTTTCTTCATGCCGAGCAGTTCGGTCCGGCCGACCAGTTCGTCGAGCGAGCTGACGCCGAGGCGTGCCATGTATTCGCGAACCCCTTCGCCGAGAAAACGCATGAAATTTTCGACATGCTCCGGCTTGCCCCTGAAGTTCTTGCGAAGCTCGGGATTCTGGGTGGCAACGCCGACCGCACAGGAGTCGTCCTGGCAGCAGCGCATCATGACGCAGCCCATCACCACAAGGGTTGTGGTGGCGAATCCGAACTCCTCGGCGCCGAGCATGGCGGCAACAACGATGTCGCGCGCGGTTTTCAGCTGACCGTCGGCCTCGACCACGATCCTGCTGCGCAGGTTGTTGAGCATGAGGGTCTGATGCGCTTCGGCAAGGCCGAGTTCCCACGGCATGCCTGCATGCATGATGCTCGATATGGGAGAAGCTCCGGTGCCGCCGTCGTGGCCGCTGATGAGCACCACGTCGGCATGAGCCTTGGCAACACCTGCAGCGATGGTGCCGACTCCGACCGACGAGACCAGCTTGACGTTGATGCGGGCCTCGCGGTTGGCGTTTTTCAGGTCGTGGATCAGCTGCGCGAGATCCTCGATGGAGTAGATGTCGTGGTGCGGAGGCGGAGAGATCAGTCCCACGCCGGGCGTCGAATGGCGGACTTTGGCCACCCACGGATAGACCTTCGCACCCGGAAGCTGACCGCCCTCTCCGGGCTTGGCTCCCTGAGCCATCTTGATCTGGATTTCGTTGGCGTTGGTCAGGTACTCGCTCGTAACACCGAAACGGCCCGAAGCGACCTGCTTGATGGCCGACTTGCGGGAATCGCCGTTGGCGTCGGGCACGAAACGCGCCGGGTCTTCGCCGCCCTCTCCGGTATTGCTTCTGCCGCCGATCCGGTTCATGGCTATGGCAAGGGTCTCGTGCGCCTCCTGGCTGATGGAGCCGTACGACATGGCTCCGGTCTTGAACCGTCTGAGAATATTTTCGACCGGTTCCACCTCTTCAAGCGGAATGGGCTGACGGGGATACCTGATGTCCATGAGCCCCCTGATCGTGCAGAGATGTTCGCTCTGGTCGTCGATGAGGGTTTCATACTTCTTGAACAGGCTGTAATTGCCCGTGCGGCAGGATTGCTGCAACAGATGGATCGCTTCGGGGCTGAAGAGATGGAACTCTCCGCTGTGGCGCCATCTGCGCTCTCCGCCGGCCTCGAGCCCGCGGTCCACCTTGTTGCCCGAAGGCGGAAACACGGAGGTGTGGCGCTTGCGCACCTCTTCGGCTACCGCGTCGAGCCCGATCCCCTCTATTCTGGTCGGCGTGCGGGTGAAGTAGGCGTCGACAAGCTGGCTGTTCAGGCCGACCGCCTCGAAAATCTGCGAACCACGATAACTCTGGATGGTGGAAATGCCCATCTTGGCCATGGTTTTCACGATACCCTTCACCGCGGCCTTGATGTAGTTCTTCTTCGCGGTTTTCTCGTCGAGCGTGATCTGGCCGGAGCCGATCAGCGAACGGATGGTTTCGAAGGCCATATAGGGGTTCACCGCGCCCGCGCCGTAACCGATGAGCATGGCGAAATGGTGTACCGTGCGCGGTTCGGCGGATTCGAGCACCAGGCCGACCCTTGTACGCAGACCTGCGTTGATAAGGAAGTTGTGCATGCCCGATATGGCCAGAAGGGCCGGTATCGGCGCACGGTCTTTTTCGATCTCGCCCTTGTCGGAAAGGATGATGATGTTCACTCCCGTCGCGGCGGCCTGTTCCGAGAGGCGGTAGAGATCCTGCATGGCGCGTTCGATGCCTTTTCCGCCGGCAGCGACATCATAGAATATCGGAAGGGTGACGGCCCTGAAGCCTGGTTTGTCGACGCCGCGTATTTTTTCGAGATCGGCGTTGGAAAGCACCGGATAGGGCAGACGCAGCCTGCGGCAGTTGAGCTCCTCCGAGTCGAGCAGGTTCCCCTCGGTGCCGAGCATGACGGTCGTGGAGGTGATGATCTCCTCCCTGAGCGAATCGATCGGAGGGTTGGTGACCTGCGCGAAGAGCTGCTTGAAATAGTCGTAGAGCAGCTTGGGCTTGTTGGAAAGCACGGCCAGCGGCGTATCGTTGCCCATCGAACCGACAAGTTCGACGCCGTTGCGGGACATCGGCATGATCTGCAGCGCGATATCCTCCTGGGTGTACCCGAAAACCTTCTGCCGCGCCGTAAGGCTGTACTTGTCTTCGTCCGGGTTCTTCATCAGCGGATGATCCGGAAGCGTTTCCAGATCGATCATGTTCCGTCCGATCCACTCCCCGTAAGGCGCTTCGGAAGCGATGGTGCTCTTGATCTCCTCGTCGGAAATGATTCGCCCCTCGGCGGTATCGACCAGGAACATGCGCCCCGGCTGCAGGCGGTCCTTGCGGAGAATGCGTTCAGGGGCGATATCGAGCACGCCCACTTCGGAAGCCATGATGACCAGATCGTCCCTGGTGATGTAGTAGCGCGACGGGCGAAGGCCGTTGCGGTCGAGCACGGCGCCGATCTGCGTGCCGTCGGTGAAGGCTACCGATGCGGGGCCGTCCCAGGGCTCCATCAGGCAGCTGTGATATTCGTAGAACGAGCGCTTGAGCGGCTCCATGCTTTTGTTGCCGGCCCACGGCTCCGGAATGATCATCATGGCGGCATGAGCCAGCGAGCGACCGGAAAGCACGAGAAACTCGAACACGTTGTCGAGAATGCCCGAATCGCTGCCGTCCTCGAAAAT
This sequence comes from Chlorobium sp., assembly GCF_049593655.1. Taxonomy (NCBI): domain Bacteria; kingdom Pseudomonadati; phylum Chlorobiota; class Chlorobiia; order Chlorobiales; family Chlorobiaceae; genus Chlorobium; species Chlorobium sp. Next base: position 38,718 of record NZ_JBAWHG010000025.1, on the reverse strand, counting down.
GATCGGCTTGATGTCCTCGATGGCGTCGCCGAACACTTTGGAACAAATGTTCTTCTCCCTGGCCTTCATCCAGCTGACGTTGCCGCGCAGCGTGTTGATCTCGCCGTTATGGCTGAGAAAACGGTAGGGGTGTGCCCGGTCCCAGCTCGGGAAGGTGTTGGTGCTGAAGCGCGAATGCACCATGGCGATGGCGCTTTCCATGTCCGGGTCGTGCAGTTCGGGATAGTACACCCCAACCTGCTCCGGAAGCAGCATGCCCTTGTAGACGATGGTTCTGCAGGAAAGGCTTGAAATATAGAAATAGCTGCTGCCGAGAACGCCTGCGGTATATTTGACCCGCTTGGTGATTCTGCGGCGAATGATATACAGCTTTCTCTCGAACTCGATTTCCGAGGTCACATCCTTGCCGCGTCCGACAAAAAGCTGCTTGACGACAGGCTCTTCGGATCTGGCGGTCTCGCCCAGCGATTCGTTTTCGGTAGGCACCTTCCTGAAACCGAGAAACTTCTGTCCCTCGGCCTGGATCATCTGACGGCAGATATCCTCGATGGCCCTGCGCTGTGAAATATCGGGGGGAAGAAACACCATGCCCACACCGTAGTGCTTTTCGGGCGGCAGTTCGATACTGCGTTCGGCGCAGACCCTGCGAAGAAACTTGTCGGGTACCTGCAGAAGAATACCTGCACCGTCGCCGGTGTTTTTTTCGCAGCCGCAGGCGCCGCGATGTTTCAGGTTTTCGTTGATCTGCAATCCCTGCTCGACAATTGCGTGAGAACGGACACCTTTGATATGGGCGACAAATCCCACCCCGCAGGCATCATGCTCAAACTGGGGGTCATACAGCCCCGTATTAAGCTTAGCATTCATATTTTCAGGCACAACTCATCTGTAAAGTTTCAAAAAAAGGGCGCTCACTGAATTTTAAGTGCAGAATATAAGGTTTTTTCAATTAATAACGTTCCCCGAGAAAAACCCCCTGCCGGTAAACGCCCGTCCTATGCTTTGGCCTGTCCGGCAACCGCCTGGACGGCCTGTTTTATTGCCTCCTGATCGCCGAGATAGTAGCTTTTCAGCGGCTTGAGGTCGTCGTCGAGTTCGTAGACGAGAGGGATGCCTGTCGGGATGTTCAGACCGACGATATCCTCCTCGGAAATGTTGTCGAGATACTTGACCAGCGCCCGCAGCGAATTGCCGTGCGCGACGATAAGCACCCGCCTGCCCTTGCGGATCTCCGGCGCTATGGTGTCGTGCCAGATCGGGAGAAAACGTTCGACGGTGTCCTTCAGGCACTCCGAAAGCGGCAGTTCCGTTTCGCCCAGATCGGCGTAACGGCGGTCAAGGCCGGGATAACGCTCATCGTCGCGATCGAGCTGCGGCGGAGGGGTATCGTAGCTTCTTCTCCATACCAGCACCTGCTCCTCGCCGTATTTGCGGGATGTCTCGGACTTGTTCAGCCCCTGCAGCGCACCATAGTGACGCTCGTTGAGCCGCCAGCTTTTCATGACGGGAATCCACATGAGATCCATGCCGTCCAGAGCGTTCCAGAGCGTCCTGATGGCCCGTTTCAGCACGGAGGTATAGGCAATATCGAAAGTCAGGCCCGCCTCTTTCATGGTCTTTCCCGCATTCGAGGCCTCAAGCCTGCCGTTGTCCGTCAAGTCGATGTCGTGCCAGCCGGTAAAGCGGTTTTCCAGATTCCACTGGCTCTCGCCGTGGCGGAGTAGGACGAGTTTTATCATAACGGTTCCCCTTTGTTCATGATCGGTTGTTACTTGACGGGCGGTCGATTGCTCTCCCCCCGTTTTCATCAGGCCTGTCAATTTACTATTCTCTCCTCCTTTTCTCAAACAGCCATTGCAATGGTGTCGGTAAAAGTACCGGTTCAGGGCGGCATGGCGTTTTGTACGTTTTGACTGTAGATTTATAGAACGAAATATTCTATCTTAAATAATTTTAATTTTTGACAGCCGGGCGAGCCACTACCTGCAAAAAGGCGGCAACCCAGCCGGCCTCCGAATCCGCCGAAGGCCGGAAAATGCTTTTACATCGGAATACACAGACAATGATCGTAGATAATTTCAGGCTACCGTTAGGAGGAAAAGAGTATGTCCCAATCGTTATCGGCGGTATGGGCGTCAACATATCAACAACCGAACTTGCCCTGGCGGCAGAGAAACTTGGCGGCATAGGCCATATTTCCGATGCCGAAGTCTGCTACGTCTGTGATCAGATTTTCAGTACCTCGTACGTTTCGCGCAAACGCAGGAAGTACGCAGCCTATACCGACATCCCGGACAAATCCGCAGTGCTCTTCGACCTTGAGGAGGTTGCCGAGGCCCAGAAAAAATACATCGAGTACACGGTTTCCCAGAAAACGGGAAAAGGAGCGATTTTCCTGAACTGCATGGAAAAGCTGACCATGAACAATGCGTCGGAAACGCTCAAGGTAAGGCTTTCGGCCGCACTGGATGCAGGTATCGACGGTCTTACCCTTGCAGCCGGACTCAATCTGCGCACCCTCGACCTCATTCAGGATCACCCCCGCTTCCGCGACGCCAAGATAGGCATCATCATCTCTTCGGTCCGGGCGCTGGCCATTTTCCTCAAACGCGCCGTCCGTCTCGACCGGCTGCCCGACTACATTATCGTCGAGGGCCCTCTTGCCGGCGGACACCTCGGATTCGGGCCGCTCGACTGGCACACCTTCGATCTGAACACCATCGTCACGGAAGTGCTCGACTTCCTGAAAAAAGAGAACCTTTCGATTCCGGTCATTCCCGCAGGGGGAATCTTCACGGGAACCGACGCCGCACAGTACCTCCAAAAGGGAGCCGCAGCGGTACAGGTAGCAACCCGCTTCGCCATTTCAAGGGAGGCCGGTCTTCCGGCTGCGGTCAAGCAGCACTACATCAATGCCGAAGAGAAGGACATTGTGGTGAACATGGCCTCGACAACCGGCTACCCGATGCGCATGCTCGTAAACTCCCCGACACTCTCCTACAGGATGAAGCCCAACTGCCAGGGGCTCGGCTATCTGCTGGAAACCGGCGGGAAGTGCTCCTATATCGACGCCTACTACAAGGCTCTCGAAGAAAAAAAATCAGGTCTGCCGATCACGCCGTCGGAAAAAACCTGCCTCTGTACCGGCATGGCCCGCTACGACTGCTGGACCTGCGGCCACCTGACCTACCGGCTCAAGGATACCACGAACCGGCTGCCGGACGGCTCATGGCAGCTTCCCACGGCCGAAGATGTATTCCTCGACTACCAGTTCAGCAAGGATCAAGAGATACGGCTTCCCGAACCCAGACAAAACGTATAAACGTTTTTTTCTTTACATTACCTGAAAGAAGTACCTGAAACAGGGTTCGTCCATCCACGATCATCAGGCTTCCGGTATGAAAAGAAAAGCCCTCGTCTTTCTCGGGTCCGCACTCGCGGCACTGCTCCTGCTGCTCGGGGTTTTCGCCCTGAACCAGCTTGCTGCTTTCGGCGCCCTGCTCTCGACGCTGCACCCCTATGCGGGCTACGCGTTTCTTGCTTTCTCGGGCGCCCTCATGCTTTTTGCGATCGTTTCAGGATTCCGGTTCTTCAGCACCGCACCGCACCCGCCGCTGCCGCTCAACGAAACCGCAAAAAACTTTCCGGCCTGGATTGCCTTTCTCTGCCGGACGCTTCCCGCGCACTCCATGCACCCCGAACCGCTGCGCAAGGAGAAGGATCTTCGCTGGCTGCGCGCCAACCTCAAACTGCTCGAGGTCGATGCGATCAACAAAACCAAGCAGATCGCCACCAAGAACTTTTTCGTGGGAGCATTCGCACAGAACACCTCCTACGGCACCACCACCTCGCTCAGAAACATCCTCAAGACGGTATGGAACATCTACAAGATCCACCACCGCACCCATAACGCCATGGAGTTCGTCGGGCTGGTCCGCTCGGTCTACCGCTGCCTCCCCCTCTCGGACTTCAGGCGGGAGGACATTCCCGCCCATATCAAGCCGATCATCCAGTCCTCCTTCAGCAACACCCTTTCATCGCTGCTGCCCGGCGGCAACCTGCTCACGCCTTTCTTCATGAACCTTTTCCTTGCGGGAGCCACAAACACCTATCTCACCTGCCTTGCCGGCATGATCGCCATACGGCACTGCCAGATGCTCTCCGAAGAGGACCGCAGGGAGATCACCCAGCAGGGGATGTTCGAGGCATCATTCATGCTCAAGGAGATCGTGCGGGAGTGCAACCCCGTACTCTCGGTCACCATCAGCAACTCGGTCAAGAAAGCCGGCATCGAAAGCCTCGACACCGTCCAGGCACCGTCGGTCGGCAGCAACATCGCCCAGGACATCGTCTCCCACCTTGCCAGCTCCCTCAAGAGCATCATCAGGGAGAACATTTCGGTCGAGAAGAACGACGAGTGAGGGTTGCCGGATACGCACGGAAAAATGCGCACCACGGGAGCCGGATGCAGCTACAGCCCGAGAAAAAGAGTTCGGAACGAGGAAAAAAAGAAAGGGAGTCCTCCTTGCGGAGGGTGCGGAGGCTAATACTCGGGAAGCTGCAGGACGAAGGTTTTCCTGCCCCACCAGAGCCATATTTTCAGGGTATCGAGGTCGGTGCCGTTGATTTCGGCTATCTCGTTGCAGGTCAGGCCGAACATGTCGGCGAACAGGACGGCAAGCTTGATGTCGTCGTAGTCGCGGCCGGTGGAATCGTCCTGCAGGTCGTGCGCTCTTTTGCACCCCGTATCCAGAAAGCAGGAAAAGAGATCGATGCTGAAATTGCTGAAATAGTATGCCCTGAAGCGTTTGAACAGTTCGTTCAGGGTGGTCTCTACACCGACATCGCGGTAGGTCCAGACAACAAGCTCCCGAGCCAGTATTTTTGAACCGGTCATCCACAACGCGATACGGTATACCGTGTCCTGCAACTCGAATACCGTTCTGCATGATTCGCCCATATAACCTCTTCCGTTAGTGTGGTTATAATCGACAGCGACTGAAATACACGTCAGCCTGAAGGACACCCTGCGTATTCAGGCAAAAAACGACAGCAATTACATAAGTACTATTTTTTACATAGTAATACAATTACTTCAAGAATCAAAGCGCTGCCGACGACGAAGTTCAGCAAAAAAATCGCGAAGCAGCTCCGAACACCTGTTTTCCATGATGCCGCCGATCACTTCCGGCCGGTGATTGAGTTCCCTGCAGCCGGTGATGTTCAGAACCGTTCCCGATGCGCCCATCTTCGGATCGTAAGCTCCGAAAACAAGGCGACCCAGTTTGGCATTGACGATCGCTCCCGCGCACATGGGGCAAGGCTCCATGGTTACAGCAAGGGTGCACTCTTCGAGATACTTGTTCCCGAGCGTTGCCATGGCTGAGGTAAGCGCGATCATCTCGGCGTGGGCTGTGGCGTCGGAGAGCGCTTCAACCTGGTTGTATCCTTTTCCGACAATATTCCCGTTGCTGTCGAAAACGACCGCCCCTACAGGAATCTCTTTTTTCTCGTATGCTTTCAGCGCTTCCCTGAGGGCATATTCCATATAAAAGTTCAAATTGTGCATATGTGTAACTTCAAAGCTTTAGTAAAAGGGTAAAATTCAGTATACTTAAGTTTTCCTTGCCCCGTTTCTCCGGTTCACTCGGCCGGCGCAGTATTAACCTTACAACAGTTACCTGAGTAATATGAACATTCATGAATATCAAGGCAAAGATATCCTGAAAAAATTCGGGGTCAGTGTGCCCAAGGGCATCGTTGCTTTTTCGCCTGAAGAGGCAAAGCAGGCTGCCGTGCAGCTTTTTGAAGAACAGAGCAGCTCTGTCGTGGTTGTCAAGGCCCAGATTCATGCAGGAGGACGCGGCAAAGCCGGAGGCGTTAAACTTGCAAAGTCGCCCGATGAAGCCCGTGACATCGCAACCCAGATGCTTGGAGCCACCCTGGTGACGCATCAGACCGGTCCTGAAGGAAAGCTGGTAAGCCGGCTGCTGGTGGAAGAGGGCATGAACATCGACCGTGAGTTCTATGTAGGCATCACCCTCGACCGCTCCACTTCAAGAAACGTACTGATGGTCTCGACCGAAGGCGGTATGGAAATCGAGACGGTCGCCGAAGAGACCCCCGACAAGCTGCTGAAGATCCAGGTAGACCCGCTCTACGGCCTCCAGGCCTTTCAGGCCCGCCAGGCGGCATTCTTCCTCGGCCTCGATGGCGAACAGTTCAGAAACGCCGTATCGTTCATCACCGCGCTCTATAACGCCTACATGAGCATCGACGCGTCGCTGGCTGAAATCAATCCGCTTGTCGTCACCAGAGAGGGCCGGGTGCTTGCCCTCGACGCAAAAATCAATTTTGACGGAAACGCGCTCTTCCGCCACAAGGATTTTCTTGAACTGCGCGATACCAACGAAGAGGACCCCTTTGAAGTGGAAGCCTCGAAATCGAACCTCAACTACGTGCGTCTCGACGGCAATGTCGGCTGCATGGTCAACGGCGCTGGTCTTGCCATGGCAACCATGGACATGATCCAGCTTGCCGGCGGACGACCCGCCAACTTCCTCGACGTAGGCGGTGGAGCGAGCCCCCAGACCGTCGAGGAGGGATTCAAGATCATTCTGAGCGACGGAAACGTCAAGGCCATTCTCGTCAACATCTTCGGCGGAATCGTGCGTTGCGACCGTGTTGCCGGTGGCATTATCCAGGCCGCCCAGAAAATCGGTCTCAATCTTCCGGTCATTGTCCGCCTCGAGGGCACGAACGCCGAGATCGCCCAGAAAATGCTCGACGAATCAGGATTGAACCTGATTGCCGCCAACGGCCTGCACGATGCTGCAGCAAAGGTCAATCAGGCGCTGGCCGCCTCCTGAGGAGAGAGGGCGCTCCGCCCGACCGCCCCGGTATCGAAAACCCCTGCATGAAAGGCTCATGCAGGGGTTTTCCCGTTTTACGATCCGCCGCATCGAATGCCGGAGGATATTTTGCCCATAAAAAAAACAGCGAAGAGCCCTACTCAAGCTCTTCGCTGTTCCAATCGGTCATCAGCCTGGTTTTCAATCTTACATCGCCTACCATTCAGGGCCCCGCTTCAACTTGAACTACAGAGTAAAAGAGACGCCTTTGTTCCGTTCATCTTCGTAACCACAACAACACATCAAAGAAAACCCGACTGATTACCGAAATTCCACACCACACAACACACAAACCACACACAACTAACCTAAGGGTGAAAACACGAAACCGTTTTATCGTGCCTTCATAGAGTAAGACGGCATAGCTCCCTGAATCTTGCACAAAAAAAATCTTTTTTTTCACGGAGCATGCTATTCATAGCGCAAAGCCTCTACAGGCTTGAGATCCGCAGCTTTCCGGGCAGGCCACAAGCCGAAAAAAAGTCCGGTCATGACGGAAAAAGCCGTGGCAAGGAAAATGGAAAGCAGCGAAGTTTTCACGGCCCATCCGGCAAAAAACGACAGGAGCAGAGAAATGCCTATTCCTGTCATAATCCCGATCAACCCGCCACTGATGGTCATGCCGACGGATTCCACGAGAAACTGCAGCATGATATCGTTTTTTCGAGCCCCTATAGCCTTCCTCAGCCCGATTTCGCGGGTACGCTCGGTTACCGAAACCAGCATGATGTTCATGATGCCGATACCTCCGACAAGAAGCGATATGGCGGCAATGGAACCAAGCAGCATGCTCATGGTTTCGGTGGTGCTCGAGAGCATCTTCTGGATTTCCGTCATGTCGCGGATGTTGAAGGTATCGTCGTCGGCTTTTAGGCGGTGCCGTTTGCGGATCAGTTCGTCGATGGCGTTTTCTGCAGCCTCAATCTGTGCGGGATTACTGGCCTCAACGTAGATACTGGTAAGATAATCCTTGCCGAGCACGCGGTACATGGCGGTCGTGACGGGAATGATCACGATGTCGTCCTCGTCGCGCGGACCGGAAAACCCCTTTGCGGGAGCGATGCCGATAACCTTGAAATTGATCCGGTTGATCTTGATGGTTTTACCGATGGGATTGGCTGAACCGAAAAGCTCCCTTACCACCGTAACGCCGACAATCGCCACCTTTTCGCGCCGCTGCAGTTCCTCCCTGGTGAACCACCGCCCGATCGAGGGCGTAGTCGAGCGCATGACGGCGTAATCGTAGCCGGCTCCTTCAAGATTTGTGCTCCAGTTGTTGTTTTCAAAAACGGCCTGCCCGCTGCCGCTTGCCACTCCCGTTGCATTCCTGACCAGCGGGGCGAGGGCCGCTATCGCCTCGACATCCTTCATCGTAAAGCGGGTTACCGCTCCGGCGCCCTGTGCCGCACCCCTGATTTTGGCCGATCCGCCCCGTATGGAGAGCAGATTCGAGCCCATCGACTTGAGCTGTTCCTGCATGGCGAATTTGGCGCCCTCGCCAAGCGCCATCATGGCAATGACCGACGCAACACCGACAAGGATGCCGAGAACAGAGAGCAGCGAACGGATCTTGTTGGCGAGAATGGACTGGAATGCCTGGGCCATGAACCCCACGAAACGGCCGTCGCTCCAGAGCGGCGCTCCTCCGGAAAGATGCAGTTCATAAGCGTCCGTGGCCCCGGTGGCCGCCGGACGTATGCCTCCTTCCCGGCGCTCGTCGGAGAGGATCACCCCGTCGCGCATGGTGATCACCCTTTCGGCATATGCGGCGATATCGGGCTCGTGGGTAACCATGATGACGGTTTTCCCCTCTTCATTGAGCCCCTTGAGTATCTTCATGATTTCGGCCGAGTTCTTCGTATCGAGGTTACCGGTGGGTTCGTCGGCGAAAATGATCAGGGGGTCGCGCACCAGCGCCCTGGCGATGGCCACCCGCTGCTGCTCGCCGCCCGAAAGCTGGTTCGGCGTATGGCCAATCCGGTGTTCAAGCCCCACAAGAGCGAGCCGCCTGACGGCCTCCTGCCGGAAATCCCCTTTGAGGCCGCTGTAGATATGCGGAAGGCGGACATTGTCGACAATGCTCATCCGGCGGAGCAGATGGAACTGCTGGAACACGAAGCCGGCCAGATTGTTGCGCAATCCTGCCTGCTCGTCTTCGGAAAGCTGGTTGACGTTATTGCCGAAAATCAGGTATTCGCCTTTGTCGGGGTTGTCCAGCAGCCCGAGAATCTGAAGCAGCGAGGATTTGCCCGACCCGGAAGCACCCATGATGGCGACGAATTCGCCCTGCTCCACCGTGAGCGAGACTCCCCTCAGGGCGTGAACCGTGCTTTCACCGATATGGTAGGTCCGGTGAACATCCCGCAATTCAATGACAGGTTTCATTTCGTCGACCGGTTCCGCTTGGGAATGAAAGGATTCGAGCCGCCGCTGCTTTCGGGGAGCGCGAACGAAGTGTCCCTGACCAGCACGACGGAGTTCTCCCCCAGACCATCGAGAATCTCGATATTGACGTCGTCCTGCATGCCGGTTCTGACCGTCCTGTATGCCACGCCATTTTTGGCTCTCCCGCTTTTCTGCTGCACCACGGCTTTTCCGTTCCTGGTCTGAACGGCATTTGCGGGAAGAAGCAGCGCATGCTCTTTTTCGCTGACGATAATATCGATATTGGCGCTCATGCCCGAACGGAAGACCTCGGGAATGGTTTCGGGAATCACATCGACATAGTAGATGTTGACGTTGTTCTGCAGATGGGATTCATAGTAGATATGCTCAACAACGCCGTTCACCTTTATTTCGGGATAGGCGTCGAGCCCGATTATCGTCCTCTGACCGATTTTCACCCTGCCGATGTCGGTTTCATCGACGTACGCCTTGACGATAAGCCTGTCGGAGAGCACAAACAGCGAATCGCTGGTAGTTACCGTCTGGCCGGGCTCGACACTGCGCACGATGACCTGACCGTCGATCGGCGCGATGACGGTCGTTTCCCGATAGACGCTGTTCCAGTAGGAGCGTTCCTTGTCTCCCTGCAGCCTTGCAGCATCGAGCAGCGCGGCCCGTTCGGTGGAACTGAGCAGGGCAAGCACCTGGCCTTTGCGCACCAGCTGTCCTTCATCGACCCGGATCTCCTCGATCCGTCCGGCAATCGAAGACTGGATTTTCAGACGGTTGCGGGGTTCGACAACGCCTGTCGTCGATACAGTGGACCTGATGATACCGCGTACAGCGGAGATCTCCCTGTAACTCTCTTTCGGGGTTCCGGAACCCCTGAAAAGGAAAAATGCTCCAACACCCAGAACGAGCAGCGTTATCGCTCCTGCAAGAACCATCCTGTTTCTACTGATCATCGAGTCCTCCTCCTTTTGCCTGTATCCATCCGGCTTCGGCAGTCAGAAGATCCGCGCCGGCATCGAGAAACTGTTTTTTTGCACTTACCAGATTGTCTTCAATAATCACCCAGTCGTCAAACGAGATAAGACCGTTCGAATACTGGGCATTGGCTATCGAGGCTCGTTCAACGGCTGCATCGAGAAATTTCCGCTGCACGGCAACGTACTGCCGGGCATCCATAAAGCTCTTCCAGCTCTCCTCCAGTGTATCGAACACCTGGAGATAGCCGCTTTTCTCTTCGGCATTCTGCTGGCTGACGACCGCCATGGCCTTCGCGACCTTTGCCCGGCCCGTGCCGCCGCCATATATCGGCAGGGAAAATTCAACACCCGCGTTCCAGTCGACCTCGTCGGGAGGCAGGGTATCAAAAGCACTTCGGCCTATGGAGGAGGTAAGATAGAGTTCGGGAGAAAACGCCCCTTTTGCGGCGTCGAGATCGTAACGGGCTGCTTTTCTCTTCGCTTCGAGCTGCTGTACCAGAGGAGTGTTCCTGGCAAGCTGGGCAAGATTGGGTTTTACGGAGGAAAGATCGCCGGTGGTGAACGAACCCTTTACCCTGATCGGGCTATGCTGATCGCGGCCGAGAGCCGAAGCGAGTCGGGACTGGGCAAGCACGAGACCTCTTTGGGCGCGTGAAACCTCGAACTCCGACTCGCCGAGATCAGCCTCGGCCTTGCGGAGCGAACCGATATGCTCCCTGCCTGCCTGATAACGCAGGGCTATGAGCCGGACGTTCTTTCTTCTGCGCTCGGCAATCTCCCTTGAAAGGCCAACCAGATCCTGGGCTTTGAGCAGGTCGGTAAAGGCCGAGCGGAGGGCGAAACGCACATCGGCGGAGACCGCACTGTAGTTGTGTCCGGCTGCCTTTTCGGCCTCTTTGTAGGCAGCGACCTGCCTGGAGGTTTTCCGTCCGTCATAGAGCAGCTGCTTTGCACCCAGCGACCAGGAAAGTGCCGATGAGGAGCCGATGTTTTTTTCGGAAGTGCCGCTCTGGGCGGCATTCAAACTGGCGCTGAGCTGGGGAAGAAGCTGTCCTTTGGTGATGCGTCTGTCGGCTTCCGCCTGCTGCATTGCAGCAAGAGCCGAATAGAGGTCGGGATGAGCTTTTCTGGTTTCTTCGACGCACTGCTGCCAGGTCAGCACCTCGGCGGCGTGGAGCGAGCGCGGAACAGGGGAAAAAAGCAGCGTCAACAGTGAAATGATGCCGACCCTGACGACAGGAAAGATTCTGTTCATAAACAATCCGTAATTTCGCCTCCCGGTTCTCTCCGGAGGCTTTTCAACTCGTATGACGGCAACTTATTGAAATTCTTGCGCTCATCTGTACCCTCGCCCGAAAAACAATCCTGCCTCCAGGAAAAAAACCGAAGGGACGAACCCTACATGCAGGCGCCGTACATGAACATCATCACATCGATGAACCACACGATTTCAATGACAAGGACAAGTCCATGATACCATCCCGGGCGCTTCGACGAAAAAACGGCAAGGCATGTGCCGAAAAGCACCCATACAAAAATACCGGTCAGCACCGCTGCGCCGATGAGCGGCTTGCGTTCTTCAGAGAGCGGCAGCGGAGCCTGCAAACCGATCGAAGGGAGAAGTGCGGCCAGCATGTCGAGCAGCACGGCAACCGTCATGACCAGTCGCGAAGAGAGATCTCCCCCGGTTCTGAAAGAACGGGCAGAACCGGCTAAAAACAAGCCGTAGGCAACGATAACGAGCAGTTCGGATGGCCTCATGAGTCCTCTTTCCCTGAAGAAGCTTGCCATTGACGGAAACGCAAAAAATCGATAACGGTAACCACGTCAGGAATATAACCACATGGGCCTCAAAACCCCTCTCCTGTTCATGCATCCGTAACACCCGACGGCCGCCTTTTTTCCTCCCTTGCCCGAAAAGCATGGCCGATGCATGAAATATCGTATCTTCACCATCATGCCGGTGATCATCGGCGTGAAGCATAACGACTGCAAAACAGACCTTTTCCTGTATGTTCGAAGCCCGAAATCTTTCCCTCAGCGTCGGCACCAAGGAGCTGCTCGGCGATTCATCATTCCGCATCGGCGACCGCGACCGCGTTTCGCTGGTCGGCATGAACGGAACCGGCAAGTCAACCCTCCTGAAACTTATCAGCGGCTCGTCATCCGAAAGCACGATGGTTACCGGGGGGCAGTTCCTGAAATCCGCGGATACGACCATCGGCTACCTGCCCCAGGAGATATCCTTCGACCGGGATCTGGAAAAAACCGCCCTGCAGTACGCCATGCATGCCAACATCCGTCTGTTCGAGCTTTCGGAAACCATAGCGAAACTCGAACATGAGCTTGCGCTGCCGGATCAGGATCATGCCGGCGAGGCCTACCACCGTCTGATCGAACGGTTTACCGATGCCATGCACGATTTCGAGCACCACGGGGGCTACACCATGCGCGCCCAGGCAGAAAAGATGCTTTCGGGACTCGGCTTCAGCGAAACGGATTTCCACAAGAAAGTGAAGGCGTTTTCCGGAGGGTGGCAGATGCGACTGCTCATCACCCGCCTTCTCCTGCAGAACCCTACCCTGCTCCTGCTCGACGAGCCGACGAACCATCTCGATATCGACTCGCTTCGCTGGCTGGAAAACTATCTGCAGAACTATGAACACAGCTGCATCATCGTCTCGCACGACCGGTTTTTCCTCGACAAGCTGACGACGAGAACCCTTGAGATCGCCTTTCAGCGCATCGAGGAGTACAAGGGAAACTACTCCTATTACGAGAAGGAAAAAGCCGCCCGCTACGAGCTTATGATGAGCCGGTACGCAAACGACAAAAAAAAGATGGCCGACCTGAAGGCGTTCGTCGACCGGTTCCGATACAAGGCAACCAAGGCACGGCAGGCGCAGAGCCGGCTCCGCCAGCTTGAAAAACTCGAGCAGGGGCTGCAGGCGCCGGAAGAGGATCTCTCGCAGATATCCTTCCGGTTTCCGAAAGCCAATCCGTCAGGCCGGGAGGTCATGCGGCTCGAAGGTATCGGCAAAACCTACACGCTGCCGGACGGCACCCCCAAGAAGGTGCTTTGCAATATCGATCTCGATGTCCTGCGAGGTGACCGGATCGCCATAGTGGGCTCGAACGGTGCAGGAAAAACCACCTTCTGCAAAATACTGGCCGGAGAGATCGATTTCGAAGGGAAGCTTTCGACCGGACACAACGTCAGCCTGAACTATTTCGCCCAGCACCAGACCGAAAACCTCGATCCGGACAAAACCGTTTACAAGGAGATGCTCGACGCAGCCCCGACGTCGGAGGCCCAGAAAAAAATACGGGATATCCTCGGCTGCTTTCTCTTCAGCGGCCCGGATATCGAAAAAAAAATCGGGGTACTGTCGGGAGGTGAAAAATCGCGCGTCGCCCTGGCCCGCATCCTGCTTCAGGCGTCGAACCTCCTGATCATGGACGAGCCCACCAACCATCTCGACATGCGCTCAAAGGAGATGCTGATCGATGCGCTTGAAAACTATGACGGCACGCTTCTTCTGGTCAGCCACGACCGGTACTTCCTCGACAGTCTGGTCAACAAGGTGATCGAAATAAAGAACGGCGGATTGCAGCTCTACCACGGAACCTACGCCGAATACCTGGAAAAGGCCGAAAAAGCCCTTGAAGAGGAGCGACTGAGGGAGAATGCGCGTCTGAAAACACTGGCGGCGGCAGCAAAAAGCCGGGAGATCCCGAAGGCCAAACCCGCTCCACCGGCAAAAAAGAACCACCGGAAGATCGAGTCGATCGAAAAAAGCATTCAGGCGCTCGAACAGAAGAAAGAGGCCATGGAGAGCGTCATGGCCTCCGAAGAGTTTTACAGAAAGTCACCGGAGGAAACGAAAAAAACCCTTGACGAGTACCACTCCCTCGGAAGCGAACTCGACAGGCTCTTTGCCGAATGGGAAAAAGCGGCTTCGTAGGAGCGACGCTCAGGAAACGCTTATATCCATTTTTTTATTGTTTCCGCCATGGCATGCGGATCGACCGGCTTGGTGATGTAATCGTTCATGCCCGACTGAAGGCAGAGTTCACGGTCGCCCCGCATGGCGTGAGCCGTGAGGGCTATAACCGGAATGGCATGATCGGCGACATCCGAGGCATGATCCCTGATCACCCTTGTTGCCTCCATACCGTCCATTTCCGGCATCTGGACATCCATGATGACAAGATTGTAGGTTGCCGTACGAAGCCGCTCCAGAGCCTCAAGTCCGTTCGATACCACATCGACGGTGTAGCCGAGTTTGCCGAGAATGCCCATCATAACCATCTGGTTGACCCTGCTGTCCTCTGCGAGCAGAATCCGTACCGCTGCGTTATCCGCCATCGACGGTCCGGCTTCAGGAAAAGGTCTGGCTTCGCCCGAACGGGCGTTTTTCGGAGACGTTATGAGTCCCGAAATTCTCTCGCCCGTAAACAGCACTTCGGCAACGGCGTTGAACAGCTCCGACTGCCGTATCGGTTTGGCCACTGATGCGGAAAATCCCGCCTTTTGAAGTTCGCCGCCTTCGGTGCGGCTCCCCAGTGGCTCCATCAGAAAAAGGGCGGTATCACCAAACCGGGGGTCGCCGGTGATTGAGCCTGCCAGCATGAATCCGTCAGTTTCGGGCATCGCCCTGTCAATGAGCGCCACCCTGAAAGGGTCATTTCCGGCGACGGCGTTTTCAAGCACGTCAAGAGCCTCCGCTGCCGAAGCGACATCGGATACCCTGATCCCCCAGGATGAAAGCAACAGGCTCAGCATCCTGCGATTCGCATCACTGTCATCGACGACAAGGATGCGGGTGCCTGAAATCGTGCACTGGATAGAGGAGACATCCTCAGCCGAAAAAACGTTTTTCTTCAGCGGAAGGGTGAACCAGAATTCCGAACCGCCGCCCGCTTCGCTGTTGACGCCTATCTTTCCGCCCATAAGTTCGACAAGCTGACGGCTGATCGCAAGCCCCAGACCTGTCCCGCCGTATTTCCGGGTCGTGGATGCGTCAACCTGGGTGAAACTTCTGAAGAGTTTGTCGAGCTTGTCCGGAGAAACTCCTATACCGGTGTCCTTTACCGAAAAACGCAGCAGGGCGTCCCCCTCCGTTTCGCTCTGCAGCGTCACATAAACGGCAACCTCCCCTTCATGCGTGAACTTGATGGCGTTGCCCACCAGATTGGTCAGAATCTGACGGATTCTGTCGGGATCACCTTTGACATGCACCGGCACGTCCGGAAGCGCCACACAGATAAATTCAAGACCCTGATCTTCAGCCTTGACAGCCATGATCGAAGCGATGTCTTCGAGCAGGGTGCGAAGGTTGAAAACAATTTCCTCGAATTCGATTTTCCCCGCTTCTATCTTCGAAAAATCGAGAATGTCGTTGATGACCGTCAACAGCGCGTCTCCGCTCGCCCGTACCGTTTCGGCATAATTCCGCTGCTCCTCGCTCAAGGGCGTGTTGAGCAGCAATCTGGTCATGCCGAGCACGCCGTTCATCGGAGTACGTATTTCATGACTCATATTGGCAAGAAACTCGCTTTTGGCCTGGTTAGCCGCCTCAGCTGCATGACGGGCGTCCATGAGGGCCGTTTCATGACGGAAGCGGAGCTCCGCATTCGTGAACAGTTCGGTCAACAAGCGTAAAAGAGAGATCTCCTCCTCTCCCCAAACCATCTTCCCCTTCACGGCATCGAATCCCGTAAAACCGAAACACCGCTCCCCGTAAACGAGAGGAAGCGAAATCATGGACCTGATATTCTGCGATGCGAGATGAGATTTCAGGAGGTCCCCTTCCGGAAGCGCCTGGACATCCGGAATATGGACGATACGCCCTTTAAGATGCGTTGCAACCAGTTCGGGAATGCTTGCATTCGGCAGCTCATGAAGATGGTTCAGTTCCGGGCAGGTACCTTCCGAGCACCACTCATGCGTATTGCTCATGGTGCCTTTTTCAAAATCATACCTGAAAAGATAGGCCCTGTCCACCCGGAGAAACTCTCCGACAAGCGCAAGAGCCTTGTTGATGGAAAGGTCAAGCTCGACAAGCGGCTTGTTGACGAAACCGATGGCAAGCTCCATCAGTAACAGCTGAAATGCCGACCGGTGACGGAGCTCTTCCTCGGTTTTTTTTCTTTTGGTGATATCGCTGAACGAACCGGCCATCCTGCAGGGACGGTTCATTTCGTCACGGAGAGCTTCACCCCTGCCCAACAGCCACAGAAAGGAGCCGTCTGGCCGGAGAAAACGAAACTCGACGCTGAATACCGGCATCCCTCCCTTGAGATAGCGCTCAAGATGCTCCCGGTAAACAGGCTTGTCCTCAACATGGAGTTTCTCCTCAAACGACTCGTACATGCCGGTAAAGGCCGCATCGTCGTAACCGGTCATGCTTATGAAATTCGTAGAAAGAAAAAGCGTACCTCGTCTGATATCCCAGTCCCATATGCCGTCGTTGCTTCCTTTTACGGCAAGCATATACCGCTCCCTGCTTTCGAACAGTTCACGTTCACGGTTGATGACCCCCCTGTCGATCCGTTTGAGCACAATATAGAGGAGACCGAAAAGCAGGGTCAGAATAACCACAAGGGAAATGCCGGAGAGGGAGAGCATCCGGAAAAAAGCGGTTTTATGTGCCGAAACGTCCTGGAGGACAAGCATGGTGCCGATCGTTTTTCCCGACACATCGTCAAGAGGAAGCGCCCTGACCATCCATGGTTTTCCATTCCACCCGATTTCGCCTGAATGAACCTGCTTCCGGACGTTTCGGCCTGAAAGGGCGGAGTCAAAAACTCCGGGAAAATCCGACAGCGTCGTATAGGCGAGAACCCTGTCGGCAAAACGCTCCCAATCGGCATCTCTTCCGTAGCGCCGCATCCCGGCTTCCCATGATGCTCTCTCGACAAGGCGCTTGTCAAGAAAAAAAGCTACGGCGAGCCCCCGGGGGTAATGCGCCTTGCCTACGACCGCCTCGATCTCTTTGGCGAAATCGATATACCCGACGATACTGCCGCGCTGCAAGACCGGCTGTACGACGCGCAACGTCATCATCCCCTCGGCATTGAGTTCGAGTCCGGTGATCATGTTGCCCGTTTTCTGTGCTTCAAGAATGGTAAACCGGTTATTGAGCACGCCCCTCCTGCCCGGATTGTCAAAACGCATCAGGCATCTTCGGGAAGAGTCGGAAAAACAGAAATAGGAAACGCCGTGCTTCCTGCGCATATAATCGGAAAGCGTCCGGTATTTGCGGGAAAGAAGCATCATGTCGCGGCTGACGATCGCATCGGCAACGGTCGTATCGATCCTGATCATGTTCATGGCTATTTCAAGATCTTCGGACTGAACAAGCAGGGCATTCCTGAACTCATTCAGCACTTCGGTGTCCGTCTGGTGAACCATCTCCTGCAAGCGCCTCTCCTGAAAAAACCAGAGCAGCGAGGCGAACACCGATACGAAAACGACGAGAACCAGAACAAGAAAAGGCAGAAGCCTGCCGAGAACAGGACTCGTTATGCTCCGGGCATAACGATGCGATGAAAGAAAAACACTTGTGATAACAATCGATATGACGATCATGCTGCCGATGGCCAGTGCAGAGCGGGACGCGATCTCCCACGCCCAGTCGGCAGCGTCGATATCCATACCCAGTACCGCGACGACCTTTCCTCGCTCCTTGTCGACGATCGGCAGAAACCCGCTTACCCATACGCCCCATCGATCGGGTGCAGGGCCCTCGACAGCGGCCTTTCCTTCGGCAAAAACATGTTGCAGCAGGGAGGATGCTTCATGATATAACTGACCGGGGGGGGACATCTCGGATGAACCGGGCGGTTCCGAATCCGCATAAAAGAAAACGTTGCCGTTCGGTTTCAGGCCGATAAGATAGACGAACCGGCATTTTTCTTTCAGCCTGCATACAAGCAGAAGCCTGTTTTTCAGTTCCTGGTAATCCGGATTATCAACATCTGCCGCACTTGCGCTTAACGCACCGATCCGAATATGGCTGATGCTCTGCGATGCCGTTTCCATTTCCGTGAGCAGTTCGGAACGCAGCTGACGGTCCGACAGATAGATCGACCAACCTGAAAAGATCAGGCCTCCGAGCAGAAGAATAACGGCGACAGGACGGCCGGAAAAGTATTGCTTCATCAGAAAAACCTTTCTGAACTTTTTTGTACTGGTTATTGCGGCACAAAAACAATCTTCATCAAGCTTTTTTCAACAAAAAACATCACCTGGGCAAGAGGGCCACACGCAACAGGAAAAAAGCGGCAGGCATCCGATTGTCCGAAAACAATCATCCTGCTGACATATCGATGTAACTGATCGGGGGCTTTGGGGTTGCGCAAGAAAGCGCTTGAATCAATGTATTAAAATTAGCCGGATCGCTTATAAAAAAATCCACAGTTGCCGGCCGGGACGAAAAACTTTATCGGGAAAAAATTCTCAATCCGGCAACGCCGGCAACGATGAGCAAAAGACACAGAATGCGCAGCGTATCGCGGGGTTCGTCGAAAAGCAGGATTCCGGCAACGGCAACTCCGGCTGCCCCGATACCGGTCCAGACCGCGTAGGCAGTTCCGACCGGTATGGTTTTCATGGAGATCGAGAGCAGCCAGAAACTGCAGATCATCGCCCCGAGCGTAAGCAGCGACGGCAGCGGGCGGGAAAACCCTTCGGTATATTTCAGTCCGACAGCCCACACACATTCAAGGCATCCGGCGGCAGCAAGCAGCATCCAGTCCATAGGCGTCTATACTTTTATCCACTGCCGCTGCCGGTTCGATTCGGCAGCGGCGTGAAGAATTTTCTGGGTCATCACGCCATCGGCAAAACCGGCGGCATCGTACAGCTTCTGTTCGCCGTTGCGCAGCGCCCTGACGATCCTGTTTGCAAGAAATGCGAAACCCACGGCAAAAACGCCATGCATGGCAAGCGACGAAAGCCTTATGCGTTCCTGAAGCACCAGTTCGTCCCACGGAAGCATCGGCTCGATCTGCTTCCAGCGCGGCGCATCGATAAGACTGCGCCCCCCCTTTGCCTCGCCGTTGGCGATCTCCCAGAGCTTTCCTGCACCGTCGAGCCGGATGGTCTTCATGCTGCCGACCACCTCGAAGGATAACCAGGTATAGGAACCGACCGTCGTGACGTGCATGAGTGAAGGGGAATTGAGCGCTATCGACGAAGGACCGAATTTCATGAACATGGCAAAGCTGTCGTCGGAGGTGACCGCTTTGGGCTTGCCCTCTTCATCGGGACGCTGCGGAATCGAGGTTGCGAGATTGCAGCAGACCTCCGATATCTCTCCGACAAGATGGCGGTTCAGATCGATGAGATGCGAACCTATCGCGCCGAGCGCCCCGCCCCCTCTCGCTGCGTCGCTCCACCACGAATGGCGCTGTTCCGGCTGGTTGCGGGTGGCAAGGTTGACGACGGCGCGGACTTCATACACCTTGCCGATCTCTCCGCTGTCGATCATCTGCTTCATGCACCGTACGGCCGGATGCAGCCGCAGCTGATGGTCGATCAGGGCAAGACCCGGAGAACGGAGCGCGGTAAAATGCATGGCGGTAGCCTCCTGCATCGTAAGTGCGAAGGGTTTCTCGCACAGGACGCTTTTACCGCACTCAAGCAGCGCCGTAACCATCGGGGCATGCATAAACGGGGGGGTGGTCACGCAGACCAGGTCGAGATCGAGATCGAGCAGGTCACGCCAGTCGGCATACCCTTCGGGAATGCCGAAACGGTCCATGAACTTGCGGCGGCGCGTTTCGGTCGGGCTTGCCACGGCGGCAAGCTCGACATCTTCGAGCAGCGAAAAAGCCGGAGCCTGGGCAACCTGCGCCCATCCGCTGCCGAGAAAACCTATTCTGACTGTTTTTTTCATACCTGTACCTGATGATGGGGACATAAAAAAAGGGTGACTGCCATCACCCTTTTTTCTTTTTCTGCATTTCAGCTGTCAGCCGACCTGCTGCCCGGCCTTGGCCTGACGGGCTCGTTCGATATACTCTTTCTGGATATCCCTCGATACGTTGTATGCCTTCGACAGGCTGTCGGAACGCCAGAGACGGGCGTCGAAAGCCATGCAGATGTTCCGGAGGAAGGGAATGCCGATGTCGGTCACCCGCACGCCGTTTTCCAGAAGCACCACCATGCCGTCGTTCTCCATGTCCTCGAGCCGGTAGCGCGCGATGTCGAGTTCTTCGGTGTACATTTTCGGATCTTCCCACGAAGTCTCATGACGGCACATGAGGTTGAGAATGTGGCGGCGGAGCACAAGATCTTCGTCGGTAAGCAGATGGCCGCGCAGAATCGGGAAGCGGCCCTTGTTGATCTCCTCGATGTACTTCTGGTCGCCGCGCTCGTTCTGCGCGAAGGCGTACCAGGTGTCGCTGATGGAGGATGCGCCGAGGGCGATCATCATCTGCGTGGTGTTTTCGGTATAGCCCATGAAGTTCCGGTGCAGGGTGCCCTCTTTGGCCGCCAGATAGAGCGAATCGCCCTCAAGCGCGAAATGGTCCATGCCGATTTCATGGTAGCCGATGGATTCGAGCATGGCGCGACCCTTGTCGTAAAGCTCCTGCTTGACGTCGCCGACAGGAAGGTCCTCTTCCCTGAACTTGCGCTGCCCTTCATACATGTGGGGGTTGTGACCGTAGGCGTAAAAGGCAAGGCGGTCGGGCCGGAGCTGCATGACCTTGTCGACGGTGTCGGTGATGGTCGCAAGCGTCTGCTTCGGCAGGCCGTAGACGAGATCGAAGTTCACCGAGGTAAACCCGATCTGGCGGGCAAGGTCCACCTTCTCCCTGACCAGCTCGAAGGACTGGGGACGGTTGATCTCCTGCTGCACCACGGGATCGAAATCCTGGATACCGAAGCTCATTCTGCGGAAACCGACACTGTAGAGCGCTTCGAGGTGCTCCCTGGAGGTGGAGCGGGGATTGGTCTCGAAACTGAACATGTAATTGTCCATCCGGTTGACGGTACTGAAAAGATTCTCGACAAGACGGGTGAGGTTTTCCGGGCTGAAAAAGGTCGGGGTTCCGCCGCCGATATGCAGCTCCTTGACGTTCAGGGTGCCGGGAAATACGTCGAGGTACATCTGCCACTCTTTCAGAAGCGCTTCGAGATAGGGTTCCTCGAAGGAGTGGTCCTGGGTGCGGTGCGCGTTGCAGCCGCAGAAATAGCAGTAGTTCTCGCAGTAGGGAATGTGAATGTACATGCTGATGCCGGTGGTCTCGTTGCTGTCGTTGAAACCTTTCACCATGGCATCCTTCCACTGCTCCTGGGTAACGCCGTCGCTGCTCCAGGAAGGAATGGTCGGATAGCTTGTATAACGCGGACCGGGATTGCTGTACTTGACTGCGAGATTCGTTGCCATTGTAATCTTCCTCTGCATGTATTATTTTTAAAATTCCATCTCGTAAAATACATAAAACTCGACAATTTCAGAAACATCTGTAAACCGGCGGCACGCTCCCCGTCCCGCCAGAGCCACCTTTTTTTATGACGCAGGACAACACGCCGCTGGTCGGCATTCTCATGGGTTCCGATTCAGATTTCGACATCATGAAAGAGGCCTGCCACGTGCTCGACGAATTCGCCGTACCCTTCGAGGTTTCGGTTATCTCGGCACACCGCACGCCGCAGGATCTGGAACAGTACGCCGCTTCAGCAAGAAGCCGCGGACTCAAAATCATTATCGCGGGCGCCGGCGGAGCGGCTCACCTGCCGGGCGTCACGGCGGCCATGACCATCCTGCCGGTAATCGGGGTGCCGATTTTCAGCAAAAAGCTCAGCGGACAGGACGCACTCTATTCGATCGTACAGATGCCTGCCGGCATTCCCGTCGCTACGGTCGGCATCGACAACGCCCGCAACGCGGCGCTGCTTGCCGTGGAAATCCTGGCGCTTTCCGACAGTTCGATCATGGAGGCGCTTGAAGGGTTCCGCCTGAAACTTGCCGACGCATCCCGACAGAAAACCGCCAAAATCCGGGAAAAACTGCATGCCGGCAGCTGATTTCTGGATAGAGAGGCTCGGGCTCGAAGCGCATCCCGAAGGGGGCTTCTACCGGGAAACCTACAGGAGCGGACCGTCGTACGATTTCAGCGACGCCGGTCCTTTCCGGGGACCCCGCAATTATGCGACCGCAATCCATTACCTTCTGAAAACAGGTGAACGGTCGCGGCTGCACCGCATTCATTCGGACGAACTCTGGTTTTTCCATGCGGGCGAACCGCTCGATGTCCATGTTTTCCCTCCCGATGGCCCGCCATCCTCGTTCACCCTTGGCTGTTCGCCGGACAGGGGTGAACTGCTGCAGGCGGCTGTTGCCGCGGAAAGCTGGTTCGGCGCCTGTCACCCGCTGCAGAGGGCTCCGGAGGAAGGATACAGCCTTGTCAGCTGTGTCGTCGCTCCCGGTTTCGACTTCAGGGATTTCTCCTTTGCCGCAAAAGAACCCCTTCTTGAAAAATATCCGGAATTTTCAGCGATTATCGATCGTCTCTGCTGAACGGCTGCCCTCCGCAATACTCCCGTCGTCCGGAAAAAGGAACCGGGCAGGTGATTTCACTGTTTTTTTGTACTTTACCACGCGCCGCATCCCTGGCGAAGGGAGCGCGCGCATTGAAGCGAAAGATTATCAGCCGTGACCCTGCGAAAAGGCACGCAAAGAAAAGAAAGAGAAA
Organism: Chlorobium sp.; assembly: GCF_049593655.1. NCBI lineage: Bacteria > Pseudomonadati > Chlorobiota > Chlorobiia > Chlorobiales > Chlorobiaceae > Chlorobium > Chlorobium sp. The sequence goes on along the minus strand of NZ_JBAWHG010000025.1, from coordinate 15,722 downwards.
CACCTTAACCGATGAAAAAGCGCGTCGTCATTGTAGGCGGTGGATTTACGGGAATCAACGCCGCAAGAATACTTGGCAATAAGAAAGATATCGAAGTCACCCTCGTCGACAGGAAAAACTACCACCTGTTCCAGCCCCTGCTCTATCAGGTAGCCATGTCCGCTCTCGGTGAAGGCGATATTGCCGCCCCGCTGAGAAACATGCTGGCCAACTACTACAACATCACGGTATTCAAAGGGGTAGCCGAAGAAATAGATGCAGAAAACAGGATCGTCAGAACCGATTTCGGCGATATACCCTACGACTATCTCGTGCTCGCCTGCGGCGTCAAGCACCACTACTTCGGCAACAACCAGTGGGAGGAGTTCGCTCCCGGCCTGAAAACCCTGGCACAGGCCAAAGAGATCAGAAGACGGGTGCTCGAGGCCTACGAAGCGGCCGAACGCACCAACGACCCGGTCGAACGCAAGAAGCTGCTGACCTTCGTCATTGTCGGAGGCGGACCTACCGGTGTCGAACTGGCCGGTTCGATCGGCGAAATGAGCCGGTATACCCTCTCCAAGCTCTACCGCCACATCGACCCGAAGCTGACCAGAATTTTCATCGTCGAGGCCGCTCCGCGGATTCTCGGTTCGTTTGATCCCGACCTGGCCAGCAAGGCTACCCGCTCGCTTGAAAAACTGGGCGTGCAGGTCTGGACCAGCAGCATGGTAAGCAATGTCGATGCCAGCGGAGTGCAGATCGGCAGGGAGCGCATCGAGGCGGCAACCGTGCTGTGGGCAGCCGGTGTAACGGCCATCGATACGGGAAAGGAGATGGGAGCGACAACCGACCGGATCGGCCGCATTGTCGTGGAGGAGGATCTCAGCATACCGGGATACCCGAATGTGTTTGTCGGCGGCGACCAGGCCCATTTCTCGCACGGCATGCCCGGCCCGCTTCCAGGGCTTGCTCCGGTCGCCCTGCAGGCCGGACGGGCAATCGCCAGGAACATTCTGCTCGACATGAAGGGAAAACCCAGAAAACCGTTCCACTACACCGACAAGGGGCAGATGGCCACCATCGGCAAGAACAAGGCCATTCTCCAGATCGGCAGCATCAGGTTCGACGGAGCCCCGGCATGGTTCGCCTGGCTTCTGGTGCACATCTACTACCTGACCAGCTTCAAGCACCGCATATTCGTGCTGATGCAATGGGGATGGTCCTACTTCACCTTCGGCTACGGGGCCCGGCTGATCGTGAACCGGGAGTGGCGTTTCTATCCCGAAGCCTCCATCTGCAAGCCGGAAGACACTAAAGAGAAACCGGAATGAGCCGTTCCCGAAAACTGACGGCAGCGCTCAACATCCTGCTTTCGCTGCTCTTTATCGGCATTGCGCTCTATGTCTTTTTTTTCGCGGATCCGCCATCCCGTGACGCCCGCCATGACCTCCTGCTCTATGCATCGCTTACCGGAGCCTACGGCGTCTGGAGGCTGATCAGGGTCCTGCTTGCCGGAAAAAAAGCTGAAGAAAATGTTTGACAGCAGCATGATTGATCATTATAATCAGTTTTTGCAGGCATTGCTGCAACAGCAAACACTCCAGGAAGGAAACAAGCACGCATGAAACCACTGCCGCTGACACAGGAAACAGAAAAAGAGCTGTTTTTTCACAACTATGCCCGTCTGCCGATAGCCCTGACCCATGGAGAGGGCTGCTGGCTGGTGAGCGACGACGGGACGCGTTATCTGGACATGATCGCCGGTATCGGCGTCAACGCGCTCGGCTACGGCGACAAACGGCTCATCGACGCCATCACCCGCCAGGCCTCCAGGCTGATTCATGCCTCGAACCTGTTTCTGCTCCAGCCTCAGTTCGATCTGGCCGCAAGACTGCTCGATATTTCGGGACTTTCGAAAGTGTTTTTCGCCAACAGCGGCACTGAAGCGATCGAGGCCGCAATAAAGCTCTCCAGAAAGCGGGCTGCCATGTCGGGCAGGAGCGACAAGAAGGAGATCCTGTCGCTGAGCAACTGTTTTCACGGCAGAACCTACGGAGCCATGTCGTTGACCGCAAAGGCGAAATATACCGATGGATTCGATCCGCTGCTTCCGGAAACCGGCATGATAGCCTTCAACGACCTCGCCGATCTCGAAGCGAAGGTTTCCGAAAAAACCGCGGCGGTCTTTATCGAGATCGTGCAGGGTGAAGGAGGAATACACTGCATCTCGGAAGCGTTTCTCCTGAGGCTCGCAGAACTGCGCGACCGGTTCGATTTCCTCATAGTCGCCGACGAGATTCAGGCCGGCTGCGGCAGGACAGGCCTGTTTTTCAGCTACATGCACTTCGCCATCGAGCCCGATGTGGTCTGTCTGGCAAAACCGCTGGGCGGCGGTCTGCCTCTGGCGGCCGTGATCGGCAGCGAAAAAATGGCCGACGTGTTCAGCTACGGCAATCACGGCACCACCTTCGGAGGCAACCCGGTTGCCTGCGCGGCAGGACTTGCCATGATTGAAGCGATCCATGCCGACAGGCTTATGGAAAATGCCCTGAAGATCGGAGCGATGCTGAAGCACGCCCTGGAGGAACTTGCCACAAGGCACCCGCAGATCCTCGAAATCCGCCAGTTCGGACTGATGATCGGCATAACGGTCGATAAAGAGGCGAAAGTGTATGTGGAAAAAGCCCTGCAGAAACAGGTGCTCGTGAATGCTACAAGCCAGAATGTCATCAGGCTTCTTCCTCCGCTCTGCATCAGCACGGACGAAGCACAACGCTGTATCACCGTACTCGATGAAATCCTTACCGAAGAAAGCCGGTAAAAAACCGGAAAGCAAACCCGCCGACATGCCCCTCGGCGCCATCAACTACGTGATGATCGCCTGCGGCGCGGCTGTCATAGCCCTGAGCTATCTCGGCATGTATCTCGAGCGGGACGTGGACGGGTTCTTTTCACTCTATATCAGTCCTTTCACGCTGGTTGCCGCTTATGCCTGGACTGTTTTTGCCGTTCTGCTGCGCCGGAAAAAAGAAGCATCGTAACCGGCGCGCCACAGCCCGGAGATCCCCTTCCAGGGTGAAGACCATGGAAAAAACAGGGACACAGCCGGGTCCGTCACCCTATTTACCGGAGAAGAGCATGGAACAGTATGCCAGGGAATTTTATGCAGACAGGCACGAGCGCACCCTCTATTCGGCAGCCACGGTACTTTCCACCCTTCTGAAGCATATTCCCGCGGTTCATTCTGCCGTGGACATCGGCTGCGGTGTAGGCACCTGGCTTTCGGTGCTCAGCACAAAAGGCGCTGAAGAGATACTGGGCATCGACGGCAGCTGGGTCGATCGGGCTCTCCTGGAAATTCCGGAGAATTCGTTCATGCAGGCCGACCTGCAGCACTCGACGCCGCTGCCGGGACGAACCTGGGATCTTGCCATCTGTATGGAAGTAGCCGAACACCTGCCGGCCGAATCGGCAAGGGCGTTCATCACTTTCCTGACAACGCTCTCCCGGCGCGTGCTCTTTTCTGCGGCAATTCCCTTCCAGGGCGGCATCGGCCACATCAACGAGCAATGGCCTGAGTACTGGGCGGAGCTTTTCGATGAACAGGGCTACGGGGTTCATGACATCATCAGGCCGGAAATCTGGAACGACAGCAGGATCCCGTTCTGGTACCGGCAGAACACGCTGCTCTTTTCAAGGAAGGAAAACACGGGGGAACATCGGCAAACTTCAGGCGACGGCGCGAAATCCCCGACGGCCCTGAATCTGGTACATCCGGATCTCTATCTCGGGCGCCAGACGACCGGGTCCGGGCCTGAAATCAATCGAGCTGGAAACGTATCGGCACGGTGAACCAGACCTTGATCGGGCTGCCGTTCTGAATACCGGGGTAGTATTTCGAATCCATGACCGATTTGATGGCTACGGCATCGAATACACTGCAGTCCGCCGGCAGACGCTTCATGACCTTGGCTTTTATCGGCCGGCCGTCCTCGCCTATCAGCACGCTGACGAAAACCTTTCCCTCGATTCCCGCGGTCCGGGCCATTTCGGGATAGGCCGGTTTTTTCTGGTCGAGAAAGCCCGGCATTTTTTCGCAGGGCACGAACATGGGAACATCATCGCCGGCCGAGGCGCCGCTCCCCGTACCGGAACCTGAACCCTGCGCCTGATTGGCCTGCTTGATCTCCTTCTGTGTGGCAAGCGTCTGTTCCTTCGGCGCATCGCTCTCCTTGACCGTCCTGATTTTTCCGACATTTGGCGCAACAGGCGCAGCCGTCGCGGGTCTTACGACTGCCGGTTCGGGCTGGGAAAGAGGAGGTGGAGGGGGAAGCTGCGTCACATTGGTGACCACCTCGTAGCACTCGATCATGGGTTCGTCATCCGCGGAGGCAAATCCGGTCATCGACAGGATAGCCTGCCAGTTTGCGCTCACAAGCCAGAACGCTCCCAGAAGAAGAACTGCGGTAATGACGCCATGGGACAGAAACAAATGGGCCTGCCGGCGCAGGACAAGGTTTCCGTATCCGATATTGCGCACCCGTTCGGTGTCGAGAAACTCCTCGGCAAAAGACCATCCGGAGGCTTTCCTGGAGGCCTTTTCGTGGATTTTATCAAACTTTGAATACACCTGCCACTTGCTCCTTTGCTGTCCCCTGCGGGTTAAACAGCTCTTTTGATTTCCACTTCATCCTGATCGGTATAGTCGTCGAGACTGAAACGGTCGATCTTCATCAGGTTCAGCTCGTCGATAAGATCGACAAGACTCTTGTACTTTGCCTTTTCACTGATTTTGACGACGATGACCATTTTCCTGTTTGCTGCGGTCTGCTGCCTGAGGAGCGAACGAAGCTCTCCGCTCAGAGCCATCCGGTGTGAATCGGAAGGATCGTAGAGGGATATCTTCTGCGGCGCCTCCTCCCCGAGCGAACAGTATGCCATACCGTCGCCGGCTATACGCACGATCATGACGTTGTTCTCGGAAATCCTCACCTCCCCCTGTTCGGGAGGCATATTGATCTCCATGGTATTCGATTTGGAAAAGGTGGTAGTCAGCATGAAAAACGTCAGCAGGAGAAACGCCACATCCACCATCGGCGTCATATCGAGATGAAAACCTATGCGCCGCTGCTTGCGCCTTCCATTTTTCGCCCGGCGGTTTCCGTTCGGAGAATCAACCATTCCCATAGATCAGCGCACCCCCCTTTCCAGAACGGTTACAAGATTGAAGGTCAGAAGATTGGCTTTTTTGTACACCTTGATGACATGGTTCACCGCTTCGTAATCCGCATCGGCGTCGGCCCTGATAACAGGCCTGAGTTTCTGGTCGGCGAAACGCGCCATCACGACAAACTTGTCGAGTTCGTCACGCCCTACCGAAAAACTTTCGGCAAGACGGAAACTCCTCAGAGAATCGCTGATTGCGGACGCAGGGAGACCTGCCGCCTGCAGCTTCGGCCGGACGACCGAGTTGAAAATTTTTTCACGGGACTGCTGCGAGGAGACACCCATCAGGAAGTTGTTGTCTCCGCTTACCGTGACGGTAAGCACATCGGACTCGGGAAGCTTCTGCTCCGAGTGGGAAGAGGGCAGATCGATACGAACCACTTCGGGAGGACGAAACTTGGTGGTCAGCATGAAAAACGTCAGCAGAAGAAATGCCACATCCACCATCGGCGTCATATCGATCCGGAATCCTACCCGCTTTGCCTTGATTCTCGACATGGGCGTTACTGGTTTTTGCCGGTTCCGAGTGTCTGGATGATATAGAATGCGGCTTCATCGATCATGTAACTGAACCGGTCAACCTTGTTGGTGAACACATTGTAGGTGACAATGCCCATGATGCCGCCGACAATGCCGAGCGCCGTATTGAAAAGCGCTTCGGAAATGCCGAGCGAAAGCTGCACGGCATCGGGAGCCCCGCTGGTGGCCATGGCGGCAAAAGCGCGGATCATGCCGAGCGTGGTGCCCAGAAGCCCCACCATGGTGGAGATCGACGCAATGGTGGAGATCGCCACGAGATTTTTTTCCAGGAGCGGCATCTCCATAACCGTCGCCTCTTCGACGGCCTTCTCCATTTCACTGATCTTCTTGTCGCGGTCGGTGACGTTCATGCCCACCATCTTCTGGTAGCGGTCGAGCACCGCGCGAAGCACGGCCGAAAGCGAACTCTGGTGGTCGTCGCATTTGGCGATGGCCTGATCGATCGATCCGTTTTCGATATCCAGCTTGAGGCTCTGCACGAAACCGGGAATGTCTCCCTTGCCGGAAGCCTTGTTCAGCGCGATAATGCGTTCCACGATGTAGGCGATCACCATGAGAATCAGAGCCATCAGCACCGAGACGACAGGGCCACCTTTCCAGATGGCATGGAACATCGACTCGGGAGGAGTGGTGCCCATCCACGCATAAAATCCCAGAGATACGGCATAGGTTACAACGATGAGCAACCCCGTGAAGAAACCCTGTTTCATATGATTGAAAATTTTTTTGAACAATTTTTGGTGATGGCCTTCAGAAAATATTTACGGCAGCGAATCGTTACCAGATCATAAATAATGACTTCTTTTGAAAAAAAACAACAAATACACGAATACTCTTGCTTCGCGGCCCAAGGAAAAAACCGTGTCTTGACAATTCAGGTTTTTCGATTATCTAACAGGAGAAGGCAAAAACACGAAACCGGCTTGCTTGCAAGAGAGAAAAGGATATGACATGATTCCGCAAAACGTTATTGACGACGTCCGTCAGCGCGCTGATATTGTCGACATCCTGTCGGACTATCTCAAACTGCAGCCCTCGGGCCGCAACTTCAAGGCGCTCTCCCCCTTCACCCAGGAAAAAACCCCCTCGTTCGTCGTTTCGCCCGACAAGCAGATCTACAAGTGTTTTTCAACCGGAAAGGGAGGAAACGTCTTTTCCTTCGTCATGGAAATGGAAAAGGTGACCTTCCCGGAGGCCGTGGAACTTGTCGCAAAACGCTCCGGCGTGGATATCAGCCGGTATACGGCGCACGATGCCGCTCCCGGAAACGAGGAAGAGAGCCGTACGGCAACGCTGCGGTGGGCCGCGCGCCTGTTTCACCGCACCCTCATGAGCGAAAAGGGAAAAGCCGGGCTGGCCTATCTTACCGCACAGCGGGGGGTTTCTCAGGAAACGCTTACATCCTTCGGTCTCGGCTATGCTCCCGAATCATGGGATCATCTTCTCGTTGAAGCCCGGCGGGCCGGAATCGCCGAAGAGCAGCTTGCCGAACTCGGTCTTGTTACGGCAAACCGCCAGAAAAACAGCCGGTACGACACCTTCCGCAACCGGGTGATCTTCCCCATATTTTCCGTCGGCGGCCAGGTTGTCGGCTTCGGAGGCAGAACACTCGCGAGCGATCCCGATACCCCAAAATATCTGAACTCCCCGGAAAACCGGATGTTCGAGAAGTCGAAACTGCTTTACGGACTGCACGCGGCCAAGCAGGAGATCAGGAGAACGGAAACCGCCTTTCTCGTCGAAGGGTATATGGACGTGATCGCCCTGCATCAGGCGGGTGTAACCGGCGCCGTGGCATCCTGCGGGACGTCGCTGACCCGCTACCAGGCGAAAATCCTGCAGCGCTACACCTCAAGCGTACTCTTCATCTATGACGGCGATCCGGCAGGAAAAAAGTCCATGATGAGCGGCATCGACATTCTTCTGGCTGAAGGCGTCACCCCGTTTGTGGTCATGCTTCCTGCAGGCGACGATCCCGACAGTTTCGTAAAACGTGAAGGCCGCGATTCGTTTCTGCAGTACACCTCGAAGAACCGCCTCGCCTTTCAGGATTTCCAGATCCGCGTATTCAGCGATTCGGGAAACTTCGATCAACCCGACGCGAAAGCCAGGGCCATCGGCGTGATGATGCACACCATTTCGCTCATTCCCGACCGCATCCGCAGGGAACTCTACCTGCAGGAGCTGTCCGGAAAGCTTTCTGTAAGCCGGGAGGCGCTTGCGGAGCTCATAAAAAAACAGCCTGCCCGAAAGGAGTTTCAGACGCCGGAGGAGGAGACGCCGGTCCGGGCTCCCGCCGGCAGCCGCCAAGCGCAGCAGCAGCTGTCGGTGCTTGAAAAAACCTTTCTGAAGGCCCTGCTTGAAAGCACGCTCTACGGAAATGTGGTGCTTGAGTTCGCCGCCTCGCACGAGGCTATGCTGGAGCTGCCGCATCCGGCAGCCCGCGAAATTCTTGCCCATATGATCCGGCGATACAGGGAAAGCGGTGAAAATCCCGACGAACACATCGATACGGCAACGGAAATCAGCATGTTCGGAAGTGCCGAGGCGAGGGATCTGGCCTCAGGCCTCCTCATCGAACAGCCGGTCAGCAGCAGATGGCAGGAGCAGCCCGATGCCGACCGGGAACATGCCCGGCGCTGCCTTACGGCATTTCTCGACGCATTCAGGAACATCATTCTCGAACCGCTCTCGCACCGGAAGAAAACCGTTACGGAAGCCTTGCGCAGGGAGGAGGACAACGACAGGGCGCTGGAGCTGCAGCAGGAGATCAAAAAGCTCAACGCCACCATCAGAAAAACCACAGCCGACCTCGGCGCGATGATTACCGGCATCATTGAAAGCCGCTGAACGGCTCCGGTCGGCAACACATCCCTGAAAAAAGAAAAAGCCGACCCGGAGCATGTATCGCTCCGGGTCGGCTTTGTTTCGATGCCGGCCGGCAGCTCCCTGATTCAGGGCGTCATCCCGTATCCGTCGAGCGGACGGCTGAGGCAGAGTTCCCTGATCTCGTGCCTGACCGAACGGCAGACATCCTCGACACCGGCGCTGTTTGCCGACGCGATGACGCGGTCGATCATGGCGGCGATAGCCCGGCTGTCGCTCTCGGTCATGGAGCGCGTGGTCATGGCCGGAGTGCCGATCCTGATGCCGCTGGTGACGAAAGGCGACTTGTCGTCGAAGGGCACCATGTTCTTGTTGACCGTGATACCGGCATCATGCAGCAGGTTTTCGGCCACCTTTCCGGTAACCTCCTTGTTGCGCAGATCGAGCAGCATGAGATGGTTTTTCGTGCCTCCGCTGACGATATTGTACCCGAGGCCGATAAAGGATTCGGCCATTGCCGCAGCGTTCTTGCGCACCTGAACCGCATACTCCCTGAAAGCGGGCAGCAGCGCCTCGCCGAACGCAACAGCCTTGCCTGCGATAATGTGCATGAGCGGACCGCCCTGGATGCCCGGCATCACTTCGGCGTCCATGACCTCCGACATCATTTTCACCCGTGAACCGGTCTTGGTCTTGATGGTGATGCCCAGCGGATTCTCGAAATCGCTGCCCATCATGATCATGCCGCCTCTCGGACCTCGAAGCGTCTTGTGCGTGGTAGTGGTGACAAAATGGCAGTGCGGCATGGGGTCGGTGAGCAGGCCCGCGGCAATCAGTCCTGCAGGATGGGCGATATCGGCCATCAGAAGAGCGCCCGCCTTGTCTGCGATCTGGCGGAAGGCCTTGAAATCGAACCCCTGCGAGTATGCGCTCGCTCCCGTAATAATGAGTTTGGGACGCACCGTAAGGGCAATCTCCTCGACCCGGTTCATATCGATGCAGCCGGTTTCGCGCTCGACCCCATAGGAGTGCGCCTCGAAAAGCTGTCCCGAAAAATTCACCGCGCTGCCGTGCGTAAGGTGGCCGCCGTGGGAAAGGTCGAGACCCATGATGCGGTCACCCGGCTTGAGCACGGAAAAGAGCACCGCCATATTGGCGCTTGAACCGGAATGCGGCTGAACGTTGACATACTCGCATCCGAAAAGTTTTTTTGCCCGGTCGCGGGCAAGATTTTCTGCGACATCGACAAACTCGCAGCCGCCGTAGTAGCGTTTTCCGGGATAACCCTCGGCGTATTTGTTGGTCATCACCGAACCGCAGGCCTGCATGACAGCCCGGCTGGTGAAGTTTTCCGATGCGATAAGTTCAAGGGTTTCCGTCTGCCGCCGGGTTTCACCGGCTATCGCATCGAAAACCTCTTTATCCTGCATCTGAAGGATTTCGGTATCCATCATGGCATCAATTCCTTTTTGGGTGTTTACGGGTTGTGTTGTCCTTTGTTCATTTTGTCAGCCACCATCTGGTCGAATACATGCTGTTCGCTGGCGCAGGAAACGCCGATCATGTGGCCCATCTTGTCGCGCTTGGTTTCAAGATAGTTTCTGTTGGCCGGATTCGGAGCGATCTCGAGCGACATTCTCTCGACGATTTCAAGGCCGTAACCTTCAAGACCCACGATCTTTTTCGGATTGTTGGTCAGGAGCTTCATTTTCTTCACGCCGAGATCCTTGAGAATCTGTGCGCCGATGCCGTAGTCGCGAAGATCGGCCTTGAAGCCGAGCTTTTCATTGGCCTCGACGGTATCGAACCCTTCATCCTGAAGATTATATGCTTTCAGCTTGTTGATGAGGCCGATGCCGCGCCCTTCCTGCATGAGGTAGACCAGCACACCGCGCCCCTCCTTCTCGATCATCCTGAGCGCCGAAGCAAGCTGGTTGCCGCAGTCGCACCGGAGGGAGGCGAACGTATCGCCGGTTGCGCACTGGGAGTGTACCCGGACAAGCACCGGCTCGCCGGTGGTCACGTCCCCCTTGACGAAAGCCATGTGGTTCTGGTTGTCGGTAAACGACTCGTAGGCGATGAGACGGAACTCGCCGTGGACGGTCGGAAGCCTCGACTCGACTGCCCGGTGAACGAGTTTCTGGCGCTGCATCTGGAAGGCGACCAGATCCTTGATGGTAATGAGTTTAAGGCCGAATTTATCCCTGATTTTCATCAGTTCGGGAAGACGCGCCATGCTGCCATCTTCATGGAGAATTTCGCAGAGCAGACCGGCGGGATTGCACCCGGCCAGACGGGCAAGATCGACGGCCGCCTCGGTGTGGCCTACGCGCCGGAGCACGCCGCCATCCATGGCCCGAAGGGGAAAGATATGGCCGGGCCGGGAAAAATCGTCAGCCCTGCATGACGGGTCCGCAAGCATTTTAATGGCCATGGTCCGGTCGTAAACCGATATACCGGTAGTCACCCCCTCGGCTATGGCATCGACCGAAACCGTAAAGTTGGTTTCATGCTGGGAGGTGTTTCTCTGCACCATGGGGTCGAGCTGCAGTTCACGCGCCCGGTCCATGGTAACGGCAACGCAGAGCAGGCCCCGGGCCTCACGGGTTATGAAATTCACCATTTCGGTCGTGACATGGTCGGCTGCCGCAATGAAATCCCCTTCATCCTCACGATCCTCATCATCGATCACAATGATCATCCTGCCCTGCCGGATATCCTCAAGCGCCGCTTCGATAGTATCGAATTTCATGTTATTGATTCAAACCCTGATAGCGTTAATGACAACTTTTCCGGAACGGATTTTCTCACAAAGTCCCTGTAATGTAAAAAAAATCCGGAACCGTTGACAGCGAATCGAATGCGCTTCAAAAAGGCAACCCGTCCCGGGCGGCTTTGAGAACGGCAGGCTTTTTTTATCTTTCCTGCGGTTTTATATCCATCGCCGAATTGTTACTTTACAGGACAATCGTATTCCGAAGCATCTACAATCCATAGAGACTGCATGACCACACAAGTTTCCAGCCTTTCAGAAGAGGTCCAGGGCCTCACCCGCAAACTCCCGAAAGCAACGCTGGTAAAGGCAAAAGAGTATGGTTTTTCCGATTGTCAGCTTGCCAGTATTTTCAAAACCACCGAACCGGTCATACGCTCACTCAGAAAGTTTTACGGAGTCGAATCGGTTTTCAAGACCGTCGATACCTGCGCCGCCGAGTTCGATGCGAAAACGCCGTACCATTACTCGACCTACGACGAGGAAAACGAATCCGTCCGTTCGGACAGGAAGAAGGTCATCATCCTCGGAGGAGGTCCGAACCGTATCGGACAGGGAATCGAATTCGACTACTGCTGCGTTCAGGCGGTCTTCGCGCTCCGCGAGGCCGGCTACGAAACCATCATGGTGAACTGCAATCCCGAAACGGTTTCAACCGACTACGACATTGCCGACAAGCTCTATTTCGAGTCGCTGACCTTCGAGGATACCATCCGCATCATCGAGCACGAGCAGCCGCTCGGCGTCATCGTCAGTTTCGGAGGACAGACCCCCCTGAAGCTTTCAACCAGACTCGAGGAGGCCGGCGTCACGATTCTCGGCACCTCGTCGAAAGGCATCGATCTGGCCGAAGACCGGAAAAAGTTCGGCGCACTGCTTGAAAAACTCGATATTCCGCACCCCGATTACGGCACGGCCATCAGCTTCGATGAGGCACTGGCCATCACCAAGAAAATCGGTTATCCGGTTCTTGTCCGGCCCAGCTACGTGCTTGGAGGAAGGGCCATGAGAATCATCTACAACAACGACTCTCTCAAGGAGTACGTCGATCAGGCGCTCTTCATCTCCGAAAAATATCCGCTGCTCATCGACCGCTTTCTTGAAACCGCCGTGGAGTTCGACATCGACGCCATTGCCGACAGTACCGACTGCGTCATCAGCGGTATCATGCAGCATGTGGAAGCCGCCGGCATTCACAGCGGAGACTCGACCTCGATCCTCCCCTACCGCAATATCAGCCGCGAGGTGATCGACACCATGAAGGCCCACACCCGCAGGCTTGCCGAACACATCCAGGTTGTCGGCCTGATGAACGTGCAGTACGCGGTTCAGAACGACAGTGTCTACGTGATCGAGGTGAATCCGAGAGCGAGCCGTACCGTTCCCTTTGTAGGCAAGGCCACCGCGGTTCCCGTCGTGAAGATCGCCACAAGGGTCATGCTCGGCGAAAAACTCTCCGATCTGCGAAAGGAGTACGATCTGAAGGACTGCGACGAACTCGGCATGAAGCACATGGCCATCAAGGAACCGGTCTTCCCGTTCTCCAAGTTCTTGAAATCCGGCGTCTATCTCGGCCCGGAAATGCGTTCCACCGGGGAGGCAATGAGCCTTGCCGAACAGTTTCCCGAAGCGTTCGCCAAAGCCTATCAGGCGGCGAACATGCAGTTGCCGCTTTCAGGCGCGGTCTTTATCAGCGTGAACGATCTGGACAAGAACCAGCGCATCATCGCCATCGCAAAAGAGCTCTACCGCATGGATTTCGACCTTGTCGCCACGGCAGGAACCCACCGCTTTCTTACGGAGAACGGCATCGAATGCAAGAAGGTGTTCAAGGTAGGCGAAGTGGGACGGCCCAACATTTTCGACATCCTCAAGCATGGCAAGATCGATTTCGTGATCAATACCCCCAGAGGGGAAAAGGCGCTGCACGACGAGGAGGCCATCGGAGCGGCTTCGGTACAGAGCAATGTGCCCTTCGTCACGACCATCGAGGCCGCCGAAGCCTCGGTACAGGCCATGGACTGCATCCGCCGCCAGGAATTCGGCGTCAAAAGCCTTCAGGAGTACTCGGCATACCGCGCGAAATAACCGTGTGTCTTCCTGAAAGATGAAACCATAAAAAAAGGGATCGGAACCGATCCCTTTTTTTATGACGAAAATTACGACGCCCCTCCCGGAAGCTGAAACTCCCCTGCTACTGCCAGTCCGACACGATGCCGTCGAGCATGTCTGCGGCGATCATCTCCAGAGAACGGGAAATGGCCTCCTGCTGTGCCGAAAAACTGCCGACCGGATAGTCGGCAAAACCGGTGAAGGTCCGTTCAAAAAGGACGGTTTTCTTCACCCTGTCCTGCATGAGTGCGGAAACGGAAATGGTGATCCGGTTTGTCAGCGCACGCTCCGTCGTACTGCTGAGCTGACTCGGCTCGTCGCTGAAGGAGACGATGGTGCCTTCAAGCAGGCAGTCAGCCGTGGCCCGTGAAGGGGTGATGCGAAGCGGGCTCTGCGATTCGATCTTCTCGGTCAGGCGCCGGGTGAGTTCCGCACGGAACTGTGCGATGCCGGCTTGTGAGCGGTCCTGGAAAACCGGCACCGCTATGGTTTTCAGGTGAGAAGGTACGGATCCTCCGCTGAAACTGTAGCACCCCTGGAAAAGAGCCGCGATAAAGGACAGCAGAAGCACCGCTTTCTGGCCGGTATGTCGCATGTGGTTGTCTCCCGTCTCGATAAATAAGATTAATAGGTACGCCGGTCGATCCTCTGGGTCATGTTACGGAAGGGATAGCTGAGGAGCAACCTCTTTTTTGTCCATGCGCCGAGTGCCGAAAGGTAGATGCCCGTTTTGCCGTCACTCCAGGAGGAGGCCATTTTCACGGCAAGCCCTGCGGCAACCGAGGGCGGCTGGGCAAAAATATCGAGAATGGTATTGAAGGTTTCGAGCTGCCGCTGAAGCTCAGGCGTCGGATTTTCGACGCTGACCATACCGGTTCGAACCAGACCGGGATGCAGCAGCATGATGGAAAGATCCGTCTGGCGGTATTCGGCGGCGGCGGCATAGGTAAAGCGCGCGATGGCGGCTTTGGTGGAGCCGTAGGCCGTGATGAAAGGAGTGTTCGAGCCGCTGTCGGTTCCGGAACCGGCCATGTTGATGATCTTTCCGGGAATGTTTCGGCGGAGGAAATAACCGATTGCCGCCCGACAGCCGTAGTAGGTACCCTTGAGATTGGTGTCGATCACCCTGCCCCACAGAGCCGGATCGCTGGAAGCGACATCGCAGAAAGGATCCGATATGCCTGCATTGTTGATGAAACAGTCGATCCGTCCGAAACGCGCCGACGAAGCTTCGACAAGACGTTCCATTTCATCCGGAGAGCTGATGTCACAGGCATGGCCGTAAACACTTCCGGAGGGAAACCCGGCAACCGCCGCATCGACATTGGCGCGGGAAGAGGAGGTGATCACCACCGATGCTCCCTCGTCAACGAATCTCCGCGCAATGGCCCTGCCGATCCCGCGTGTCGAACCGGTAATGACCGCAACCCTGTTTTCTAGTTTTCCCATCTCGAAACCATCTGTGTGCTCCCTTGGCGGAGCGATTATTTTTTTCCGACTGCGCCATCGACCATAGCCTGCAATTCAGGACGGCCTTCGGCATACGATTCAAGCGAGACGCCCTGCCTGATGGCCTCCCACGCCTGCCGGATACTGGCGGCACCTGCTTTCGGGCCCATCGGATGGCCGAAAATGCCCCGGCCGGGCACAAATCCGAAATCGACGCTTCCGACCTTCCGGTAAACGCTTTCGAGCGTCAGAGCCGAATCGCTGCCTCCGGGAACCGGAAGCGAGGTACGGATATGGCCGAACTCCTGCAGGCACTCATGGATATTTTCCATCACCTCCTCTTCAGGAGTCATCATCCGGCTTCCGAAACCGGGCATGATGATGGAATCGAGTCCTGCAAGCCGCTGAAGCTTGGTCATGACCCGTGAATGCACCCCGTATTTTTCCATCCGGCTGAATGCTGCAATAAAAGGGAAATGACCGATGAGCGGCACCTTCGAGTGCCTTGCCAGCATCCTCACCGCGCTGAGCCCTACCGGCAGGGCGTTGATCAGGAGGGCATTGGCGCCGTTGCGCACGGCCATATCGTGCTGTTCGATCAGACGGTCCACCTCATCGGTGACATTGGCAAGGTAGATTTTCGGTTCACCGGTCTCTTTCTCCGCCCTGATTCGGGCAGCTCCGAGCTCCCGGGAACGCTCTTCGAGCGTCGACCAGTCCACATCGGCCAGCATCTCGTCGTCCTTGGCGATATCGAGGCCGCCAAGCCAGCTCTGGTAGGCAATTTCGGCGAAACATGCAGGCTTCAGGCCGA
>NZ_JBAWHG010000024.1:0-7041 GCF_049593655.1 Chlorobium sp. | reverse complement strand
CTATTAATGGTGTGTACGCTCAGAAGAAGCAACGGGCGCATCCCTCTGAGAAGACGAAAATGACAGAACCGTAACGATAAGATCCCATGCGTATTACAAAAACAATCATTCCGGTCTTGCTGCTTGTTCAGGGCATCGCTTTTTCCTGCCTGAGCGGTCGGCTCTTCGCGGAATCCGTACTGTCGGGGTCGTCCCAGCAAGCCGCATACAATCCCCTTGCAGGCCCCGGTTATCCCCTCGTGCAGGACTCCTATTTTACCGATGATTCCGGCAACATTCTGATGATCGTCAATGTGCTTGGCGAGGTCAATCGTCAGGGGCAGATCATTGTGAGGGAAAATGCCGATTTTGCAACCCTCCTTGCGCTTTCCGGAGGTCTCCGCAAGGAGGCTAACCTGAAAAAAGTGGTTGTCGCCCGACAGAGTGCCGACGGAAACGGTATCCAGGCGTACACGGTAGATATCAGGCAGTTCTACAAACGAGGAGACCGCTCCTCATTTATCGCCCTGAAGCCGAACGATACCATCATTTTTCCCGAAAAAGCGTTCAGCCTATCCAGGATTGCCAGTATGGTCAGCATTATCTACCCGTGGGTTTCGATCTACGACATTATCCAGAGGGATTAACAACAATTTTGTGCAATACGATACTATGAAGCCCGATAAACAGACGGCGATGAGTCCCCAGGATGGGGGCGAGCGTTCGGAGGATCGCGAAATCTCCCTTGCTGAAATTTTCAGTATCATTCTGCGCAGGAAGTACGGTATTCTTGCTTTTTTCGTTGTTGCGATGCTTTTCGCACTGGTCTACCACTACACCCAGGTTCCTGAATATCGCGCCGAATCGATGATGATGATTGCTGACAGCAGGGGTGAGGGCGACCTTCTTGCGGCAGCTCTCGGTACGGCGGGTAATGCGGAAAGTCAGGCGGTGAAAAAGGATGTCGAACTGCTCATGTCGATGCCCATTGCCGAACTGACGGTCAGGGAACTCTATAAATGCAGTAAAAAAGACTCGCTCGAGTTTTTCAACAAAAGAGAGTATCATTCGCCGGTTTCCCGGTTTTTGGGTGCGATTACCGGTATGGCATCGCTTAATGCAAGCGCGCAGCCTCGAGAGTGGAACTATTCCGACGAGCGGTTGCGACTCGATGCGTTGCGTCTGAACAGTCGCATCCGGGTTCTGCCTGCTCGTGAAACCAATGTTCTGAAGGTTTCAGTTGCGAGTCCGTTTCCCGACGAGGCTGCATTTTTATCCAACATGCTCTGTCAGGTCTACAAGGATGCCGATATCAGCCGGAACTCGGAAAAGTATACGCAGGCGAACCGTTTTATAGCTGCAATGCTCGACGAGCAGGAGCACAAGGTGGCAGAAGCCGACCATGCGCTCTCTGAATATATGGAGTCGAACGAGATCTATGAACTGACCGGGAACAGCGGTCAACTGCTGCAGAAGCTGGTTGAAGCCGATGCAAAATACAAGAGCATTCAGGCCGAGTCCAATATTGCAAGCAACAGTCTGGCCTTTCTCGAAAAGAAACTCTCCGAAACCGACAGAACCATCAGTTCGGAGATTGCAAGAAACGTGACGATCCAGCTTGGCGCCATCATGGATGAGATAAAGGGGCTTGAAAGCGAATACATGAAAATGGTTCGCGAAAAAGGGATCGAGCATGTCGATGTCAAGGCGAAAAAGCGGCAGCTCGACGTGGTAAAGGCAAGGTACGAGCAGCTCAGCCGCAGCAAGATCGCCGGCCAGATCGGCTATGCCGGTAAGGCCAGGAAATTCAGTTTCGACATGGTTTCCGAAAAGCTCCAGATCCAGCGGAAGCTCAACGAACTCCATTTCAGCGCCGGAGAGTTCAGCCAGCTTCGGCAGTACTACGAACAGCTGCTCAGCGAACTTCCGAAAAAACAGCAGGACTACCTGAAACTGCAGAGAGACAGGGAGGTAGTCGGAAAAACCTATCTCTATCTGAAGGAGAAGCTCGACGAAACCCGTATCATGCTCGGTTCAGAAGTGGGCGGAGTCGCTCTTATCGGTTCCGCGTTCCAGCCATTCGCGCCGGAAAAACCCTCCCTGCAGAAGAACCTGCTGATGGGTCTGGTGCTTGGCGGATTGCTTGCGGCGCTCTATACCATTACGGCGGAGTATGTTGATGATACCATCAAGGACGAAAACTTCTTCAGGGAAATCGGTCTGCCGCTCCTCTCCTTCATCCCCTTTGTTTCGAACGACAAAAAAACGTTTCCGCCCGAGGCCATTTCCGGTTTGAAGCGGATACTCCACAACTCGAGCAAGGTATTCCGCAATCGCGTCATTGCTGGCGAATGTACCGCCAAAACAAAGCGGAGCACCGATCCTGAAGCCGAAATTCCCATGCCGATGCTTACCGACAGCCTCTCATCGGTCTTTTCCGAAAGCTTCAGAATTCTTCGCACGGCAATCGACTACTCCAAGCCCGATTCCCCCTGCAAGTCGATTCTTGTATCGGGAACGGCGATGTCCGAAGGCAAGTCGACGGTGTGCGGTAATCTCGGTATGGCTTTTGCCCTTGCCGGCAAAAAAACCCTTATAATCGACTGTGATTTCCGCCGCGCATCCATCCACAAAAAATTCAATGGCAAGCGTGAAAACGGGCTTACCGACTACATCTTTGGCAAGGATCATGCTATCGATGAAAGCTGGTTCCAGAAAACCAACGTTGATAACCTCACCTACCTCAGCGCCGGTAAACTGGTGCCCAACCCTAACGAGATCCTCGGTTCGGTAAAAATGATCGAGCTGATCAAAACTCTCGAAGAGCAGTTCGACAAAGTGCTCTTCGACAGCCCGCCGCTCTTCCTCAGCGATGCGGCCCAGCTTGCCCACTCAATCGACGGCATCATCCTCGTCAGCCGCCTGCACTATACCAATCGGAAGCCGATACTCGAATTCACAAAAGACCACTTCCTCAGCTCCGCAATCATCGGTATAGCCGTAATCGGCTCAAAAGAAAAACGCGGGTACGATTATGGCAAATACGGCTCCAAGCGCTACGGCTACGGAGCCTACGAGGAGAACGTGTGAAAATAGCGGGATGGCTGGATGGCCAAAATCATCTTTTGCTATTAAGCTAACAAGCCAATAATCCTTCCCAAAAAATGAAAATTCTCATCACCGGTACCGCCGGCTTTATCGGATCTCACCTTGCGTTGCGGCTGCTTGAGCGTGGCGATGAAGTTGTCGGGCTTGATAATATCAACGACTATTACGATCAGCGGGTCAAGTATGGCCGGCTCGCTATGGCAGGGATCAATGAAGAGGCCATTGCATACAATACGCCCATTACTTCGTCAAAGTATCCGAATTACAGCTTTATCAGGCTTGATCTTGAAGACAAGCCGAATCTTATGAACTTGTTCGAGCAGGAGAAATTCGATGCAGTCTGCAATCTTGCCGCTCAGGCAGGGGTGAGATACTCGATAACCAATCCGGATGCATATATAAGCTCAAACATTGTCGGGTTTATCAATATTCTTGAAGCCTGCCGCCATAACGGAGTGAACAATCTCTGTTACGCATCGAGTTCGTCGGTCTATGGCCTTAACGAAGAACTTCCGTTCTCTGTGCATCATAATGTCGATCACCCGATCAGTCTCTATGCGGCCAGCAAAAAAACAAATGAGCTTATGGCTCATACCTACAGCCATCTGTACGGGATTGCAACAACCGGTCTGCGCTTCTTTACCGTGTACGGCCCATGGGGCCGACCCGATATGGCGCTTTTTCTCTTCACCAAAGCAGCTATAGCCGGTAAACCGATAGATGTGTTCAACTACGGGAACATGCAGCGTGATTTTACCTATATAGACGATATCGTTGAAGGTATTACCAGGGTTATAGACCATCCTGCAAAAGCAAATGCAGCATGGACAGGCAAGCAACCTGAGCCCGGTTCATCATCAGCCCCATATAAAATATATAACATCGGCAACAACAATCCGGTCCAGCTGCTGGAATATATCGGGGCAATCGAGCAGGCGCTTGGAAAAAACATAGAGAAAAACTTATTGCCCCTGCAGGCAGGCGACGTTCCTGCAACCTATGCTGATGTTCAGGATCTTGTAGAAGACCTCGACTATAAACCGGAAACCACAGTCCAGGAAGGCATCAACAAATTCATAGAATGGTATAAAAGCTTCTTTGCAGCGGGAAAGCGGGAAAGCGAGGTAGCCAAAATCCCTTTTTGCTATTAAGCTAACAAGCCATCCAGCCACCAAGCCATCAAGCCATTCTCTCTTGCTATCAAGCTATCCAGCCAACCAGCCTCCCCCTAAAAAAATGCTAAAAATCGCCATCATCGGCCTTGGTTATGTCGGCCTGCCCCTTGCCGTTGAATTTGCTAAAAAATATCCCGTAGTTGGATTCGATATAAAACAAATGCGTATCGACGAACTGAAGAACGGGCATGATGCGACGCGTGAAATAGAGCGTGACGATCTGAACAGTGTTCTATGCAGCAATAATCCGTTTGTCGCCGGGGAAACCCAGGGTTTGTATGTAAGTTGCGACAGCAACGATATTGCTGATGCGAACTACTATATCATAACCGTACCAACACCAACAGACAAGAACAACCGCCCCGACCTCACTCCGCTCATCAAAGCAAGCGAAACCGTCGGCAAGGTGCTTAAACCAGACGATATCGTCATCTACGAATCCACAGTTTATCCCGGAGCAACAGAAGAAGACTGCGTCCCGGTCCTCGAAAAATTTTCCAACCTAACCTACGGCACCACAACTCATTCATCCCGAAACAACATTTCCCATATTGATCGTAACACTTCGCACGTAACACGTAACACGTTCTTCGTCGGTTATTCCCCCGAACGCATCAACCCCGGCGATAAAGAGCACACCGTCACAAAAATCAAAAAGGTTACATCCGGTTCCACTCCTGAAGCCGCCCAAAAAGTCGACGCATTGTACTGCTCTATCATAACCGCAGGGACCCATCTCGCACCATCCATAAGGGTTGCCGAAGCGGCTAAAGTCATCGAGAACTCACAGCGCGACATCAACATCGCTTTTGTCAATGAACTGGCCATGATTTTCAATCGAATGGGCATAGACACCAATGATGTGCTCGAAGCTGCCGGTACCAAGTGGAACTTTCTGAAGTTCAAGCCAGGCTTGGTTGGCGGCCATTGCATAGGGGTCGATCCCTACTACCTTGCCCAAAAGGCGCAGGAGGTAGGCTATCATCCTGAAATTATTCTTGCGGGGCGTCGTCTGAACGATAATATGGGCAGGTATGTAGCTTCAGAAGTGATAAAGCTGATGATTTCAAGAAGTTGTTGTGTAAAGGGTTCAAAGGTACTGATGCTGGGGATCACATTCAAGGAGAATTGCCCGGATATTCGAAACACCCGTGTGGTTGATATTGTACGAGAGCTTGAAGAGTACGGTACCGAGGTTGAGATTTTCGATCCATGGGCAGATGCCGATGAGGTTAACCATGAGTATGGGTTAACCTGTTACAACGAATTGAACGGTCATCGTTACGATGCAGCAGTGCTTGCCGTTGCTCACGATCAATTCAAAGAACTTGATATTCGTTCATTGCTTGCTGGTGAGCTCGGGGTGGTATACGACGTCAAAGGTGTTTTCGATCAAACGGTTATCGAAGGAAGGTTATAGTATTTCCGCTTGATGGCTTGATAGCTGAATAGGCCGACAGCAATCCACTTAATTCGTTCGCTTCCTATTACCCATTACCCAATCCCTAATACCCATTACCCAACCGTGCCCAACAACGCCTCACATCCCCAATCAATCCCAACGCTTCTCAAGCGTCTCTGGCAACATATAACCCCTCGCCGTCGTGGTCAGTTTGGCCTTTTGCTGATTCTGATGATTGTCGCTTCACTCGCAGAAATTGTCAGTATCGGAGCCATACTTCCGTTTCTTGCCGTGCTCACTGCTCCGGAGAGAATATTTCAGCTTCAATTAGCCCAACCGATCATTAAATTACTTGGTATTACCTCGTTCAATCAGCTTCTGCTGCCTCTTACTATCGCATTCGGTATGGCTGCACTCTTTGCAGGAGCCGTGAGGTTATTGTTGCTCTGGGCAAGTACGCGTCTTTCTTTTGCAACAGGAGCCGATCTCAGCATCGGCATATATCGCCGAACGCTTTACCAGCCCTATGCAGTGCATGTCGCCCGTAACAGCAGCGAAGTGATCAGCGGCATTTCCGCTAAAGCAAATAGTGTCATTTACAGCACCATTGTTCCGATCATGACCTTTATCAGCACAACGATCATGTTGCTTGCCATTATGGCTGCACTTTTTTCTATTGATCCACTTGTTGCTCTCTCTGCTTTTGGGGGGTTTGGTCTGATTTACGGATTTATTATATGGTTCACACGAAGCCGGATGCTTATAAACAGCCGCTGCATAGCCCGTGAATCAACGCAGGTAATCAAATCCTTGCAGGAAGGGTTGGGTGGCATTAGAGATGTACTTATCGACGGAAGTCAGGCTGTATATTGTCGGATCTACCGTCAGGCCGACCTTCCCTTGCGTCGAGCACAGGGAAACAGTCTTTTTATTGGACAAAGTCCTCGTTTCGGTATGGAGGCTCTCGGGATGTTGCTAATCGCAATATTGGCCTATGTGCTTTCGAGACAGCCGGATGGAATTGTCAAGGCAATACCTGTCCTCGGAGCTCTGGCGCTCGGAGCTCAACGGATGTTGCCGGTATTGCAGCAGGCATACGGCGCATGGTCAGCAATTCAAGGTGGACAAATATCGTTACGTGATGCGCTTGACCTGCTTGATCAATCTCTACCAGACTATATTGACAAGCCAGAGTCTATTCCATTAGCATTCAGAAAAAAGATCAGTCTTAAAAACCTCTCATTTCGTTATACGCAGGAAACGCCTTGGGTGCTGAACAATCTTAACCTAACCATAGAGAAAGGAAGCAGAATAGGTTTTATTGGCGTGACCGGTAGCGGTAAAAGTACTCTACTTGATATTATCATGGGCCTTCTT
>NZ_JBAWHG010000023.1:0-75727 GCF_049593655.1 Chlorobium sp. | reverse complement strand
ACTGCTCACCGCTCACAAATTTATAATACCTCCCTTTCCATTGCGAACCTTTTCCGAACCGCGTAACCGCGAAGGAGTTCAATGCGATAGCGATCAGAACCAGCTGGGAGAGCGCGTGCAGAAACGCGAAGCCCGCCGGCTGGCGGAACCTCACGGCAATGAGTACCCTGCAGGAGAGTGCAATGGCAGCCTGAAGGAGAGGAAGCAGAAAGAGAGCGGGGCCGAAGTCGCCCTGCTGCAGGGCTGCCGCAAGGAAACCGAAAGGAAGCACGTGAAAAGCCAGGGTCAGGACGACGAGGCCGAACAGCAGCGGAGAACGGTAGCCGAGTCCGGCAAAAAGATTTTTCGAAAAACCCCGGATGATTTCACCGGCCGAGCGGTACATCCTGCAGCTCAGAACATCGACGCCGTTGAAAACGGCGACACGTCCCCCGTTTTTTTTCACCGCCCTGCAGAGCCAGACATCCTCCACGATAGCTGCTTTCACTGCCCGGTGCCCGCCGATGCTCCGGTAGGTCTCCCGCCGGAAAAGCATGAACTGGCCTATGGCCGAACAGAAGACGCTTCTGGGCGATGTCCGAACCAGCCGAAGCGGGAGATAGCACATGAGAATGAAGTAGACCAGCGGAATGACCAGTTTTTCGAGGAACCCGACCATCTCCTGATAGGGGGTGAGGCTGAGCATGCCGGCTCCTGACGCATCAAGGGCGGCAACCGAACGGCTGAGCGATTCCGGTTTGTGCCGGGTATCGGCGTCGGTGAAAAGCAGAAGTTCGCCGGAAGCCAGATCGCCGAGCTGGCGGCAGGCCCATGCCTTGCCGTGCCACCCGTCGGGAAGCGGATCGCCCTGCACGATGCGGAGCCGGCCGCCTGAGGAAGCCGCAAGGCGACGGAGAATCTCCGGGGTTGCGTCTTCGGATCCGTCGTCGAGCACCACTACTTCATAGCGGGGATAGTCCTGGGAGAGCAGCGACAGCACACAGGCTTCTACGGAATGTTCCTCGTTTCTGGCCGGAACCAGAACGGAAACGAAGGGCCGTTCTCCGGAAGCGGACGGAGATTCGGGCAGGTACTGCAGTTCGACGAGGTTGAAAAGCAGAATACCGGCAAAAACCAGCAGCGAAAGCAAAACGATAACCTGATAGGAAAGAAGCAGCATGATGGTTCATAAACAAAAGGCTGTCCAGGGACAGCCTTGTTTTCGTAACAGTGTGAACCGTTCTCAGTCGATCAGCTTGTTGATGTCGTACTCGAAAATGCCTTCGGCTCCGGCCCGTTTCAGCTCGGGAATGAGCTTGCGGACGATTTTTTCGGTAACGATCACTTCGAGCGCTACCCAGCCCTCATCGGTAAGGTGCGAAACGGTCGGCTGGCGAAGCGCGGGAATAATGGAAAGAAGTGCATCGAGCGCGGCCTTCGGAGCGTTCATCTTCAGCCCGACTTTTCCCTGGGCATTGATGGCGCCCTGCAGCAGAAGAGCCATGCTCTCGATCTTCTCCCGTTTCCAGGGGTCGTTCCAGGAAGCCTTGTTTGCAATGAGCTTGGTGTTCGATTCGAGAATGGTATCGACAATCCTGAGCTTGTTGGCCCTGAGCGAGGAACCGGTTTCGGTTACCTCGACGATGGCGTCGGCAAGATCGGGAGGCTTCACTTCGGTAGCGCCCCAGCTGAACTCCACCGATGCGCTGACTCCGTGCTTTGCCAGATATTTTTTCGTGATGTTGACGACTTCCGTCGCGATATGCTTTCCTTCGAGATCCTTTACCGACTGGATCGATGAGCTCTCGGGAACGGCAAGCACCCAGCGGACAGGGCGCATCGATGCCTTGGAGTAAACCAGATCGGCAACCTCCACCACTTCGGCATCGGTCTCGATGATCCAGTCCTTGCCGGTCAGACCTACATCGAAGGCTCCGAGTTCGACATAGTGCGCCATTTCCTGGGCGCGAATCAGAATCGCTTCAAGCTCGTCGTCATCTATGGATGGGAAATAAGAGCGGCTCTGAACGGAAAAATGAAAGCCTGCATGTGCAAAAAGATCAAGGGTCGAATCCTGCAGACTGCCTTTCGGCAAACCAAGCTTCAGTACGGGATTACTCATGTCGGAAGTAAGCTGTTGTAATTGACGTTAAAGTTCCTTCAGGTGAAACGAGTCGTGCATGAACACTCCGTATGGGTAGCGTCCGTCTATCCAGGTGCCGAGATTGATATACCGGCTTGCGCCGTTTCCGAGAGGATAGATCCCTTGCGAGTGATTATGTCCGCAGACAAAATAATCAAATTCCTGATCTGCGGCTATGGATTCGGCAAAATTTAACAACCGGTTCGATTCCTTCGGAATGTCGGCCGGTTTGTGGTGGCGGCTGAGGTACGACATCCGCTTCATGAGGGCGATCGCCAGATCGGCATGAAAGGCGGTGAGCAGGCCGAGATTGAAACGGTTTCTCACGAAACGGGCGAAAAGCTTGTACCCGTGGTCACCCTCGCCCAGACCGTCGCCGTGGGCGAAAAGAAATCTGCGGCCGGCGTAGTCGAAACGGTTGAGCCCATAGAGGGTTTTCAGGCCAAGCTCGGTTTCGAAGAAGGCGCCGAGATGGAAATCGTGGTTGCCCGCCACATAGGTAACCTCGATGCCGTTCTGCACCAGGTCGCCGACGAGACAGATAAGCCGGCTGAACCCTTTGGGAATGACATGGCGAAACTCCATCCAGTAATCGAAAATGTCGCCGAGCATATAGAGCGAACGGCCTTCCGCCTTGACAAGGGCGAAAAGCCGTTCAAGTTTTTCATATTTCAGCATCTCCTGTTCACGGTCCTGAAGACCGAAGTGCAGATCGCTGATAAAGTAGATGCCCTCTCTGTCGCTGTCCTGAGGCGTCATGAATCAGAGAAACTGTGCGGCAAGAACGACCGCCGCCGGAATGGTGAGGTTATCGACCTCTTTGGGACTCATTCCCTCCACCACGGTTGCGATGAGGGCGATAAGCAGAATCTTCGGGGCGTCGAAAGCTTCAGGAACGATCAGCCAGACGAAAAACAGGCCGGCTGCCGCGCTTCCCAGCAGAAACGCCAGACTCCCCTCGACGCTCTTGTCGCTGAGAATCCGGTATTTCATTTTTCCCATGCGGGTGCCGATTATGGGCGCCAGACCGTCGCCCCAGCCAAGCACCGCCATGGCGAGCACCCCTTCGAAGGTCTTGTAGTAGAGGGTTCCGCACAGCATGGCGATAATGACGAAGTAGAGCGTGCCTTTGAGCAGTTCACGCTTATCGCCGGTGCGGGTCATGGTTTTTACGGCCTGATCGTCATCGGCGGCGAAAAGGCCTTTCTGGATGAGCAGAACGGTCCAGACCGCAAAGACCGTGATGTTCAGGTACTGCGACCAGTCGCCGTCAATAAAGAGAGGAAGAAAGACGATCGCCGAACCCGCACAGATATGGGTTATTTTCCGGCTGATATCCCGCGGCAGCCCGTGGTTGGTTACCAGATAGTCCATGAGCGGAGGGACGCTGAACACATAGACGAAGGTAAAAAGCGTAACGATGGCATTATGCCAGACAGGGGGAAGCGAAAAGAAGGCAGCCTGAAGCATGACCATGGCGCATGAATGATTAAAGGTTATGGTAACGGCAACAACCCTTCGGCTTTCGGAGAAAGAAATTTTTTTTCAGGCGGACGGAACCCTACATGTATTTCGCGCCGATCATGCCTGCGACAATCAGGTTGTTCAGGAGAAAAAGAAAATTGTTGGCGACCTGATAGCGGAGAAAGGCGTTGTGCTCCTGCACTTCGCTTTTGCCGATGGCGTTGCCGAATCCGTCCTCGACCGTGCCTTTCATGAACGATATGCTGCTTTTCGGATCGCGCAGAAGCTGAATCTGGATCGCGATGTTCAGGACAAGGCCGATCAGCACCAGCACGACCGCCACCGTGAACCCCCAGCTCCAGGCGAGCCATGCAAGCACGGCAAAGACCAGGTCGATAATGGTGAACGATACCAGAAAGGTGTTCCGGGAACCGATCATGACCGCCAGCGATTTCAGGCCACCCTCCTTGTCGCCCTCGACGGACTTGAAATCGTTGAGAATGATCAGGGCCATCGCCATGAAGAAGTTCAGGCCTGCAAGCCAGATCACTTCAGGCCGGATTTCGCTGAACAGGGCGTTTGCCGACAGAAACGTGACAAAGCTGTACGAGAATCCCACCGCCGGTGCGGAGGTGATGATGTTTTTCTTGAGTTTGAGCGGCGGAGCCGAATAGATGTAGGCAACAAGCAGTGCGGTCAGGATCGAGACGATGATGACCATCCCCCGCACACCTCCGATATGAATGCCGAGAAAGACGCCGAGGCCGATGGCCAGCAGGAGCACGAAAATGCTGTTCCAGAGAGCCTCGTTCACACTCAGGCGACCGGAAGGAATCGGACGTGTCGGCTCGTTGACCCGGTCGAGTTCGAGATCGTAATAGTCGTTGACGGACTGGCTGAAACCGGTGCCGAGCGGACCGTAGAGGAGAAAGATGGATGCAAGCAGCAGATAGTCGTGGAGAGTCGGCTGCATGGCTCCCGAAGCCATGACTCCACCGGCAAGACAGGGAAAAACACTGATCCAGGTTACCGGATCGAGCAGTTCAAGATGGGCTCTGAGTTTATCGGTAAATCCAAGTCGTTGTACGGCAACTGACATGCTGTTTCTGCGTTAAATGATACCTGCATTAAAATTCAAATTTACGAATCGCTGTAAAGATATAAAAACTCCTGAATGCAGATAAGGTTTTTCGCGCGTTTATAGGATAGTCAGACGGTTTTCCCGGTGAGAGTGGCCGATGTCGAGCCGGTTATGAGCACCCTGAGGGTATCTCCGGGCCGGAAGGCGCCCCGGTCGAAAACCACAACCCGGTTGGTCGAGGTACGGCCCATGAGTTGAGCGGCGGAACGGCGGCTTTCGGATTCGGCAAGAACCTCTGCAACCGTGCCGACCGCCTCCCGGAGCAGCTCTCCTGAAATGGCGTTCTGGAGATCGATGATCTCCTGCAGGCGCCTTTTCTTGTCCTCTTCGGGAACATCGTCCGCCATGGTTCGGGCGGCCAGGGTTCCCGGCCTCGGGGAGTAGTGAAACATGAAGGCCGAATCGAAACGCACCTCGCGCATCAGCTCGAGCGTCTGGCGGTGATCGCTTTCGCTTTCGCCGCAGAAACCCGCAATAAGATCGGTGGAGATCGCTATGCCGGGGATGCTTTGGCGGATGAGCCTGATTTTTTCGAGGTACGACTGGATACCGTGGCCCCGGTTCATCCGCTCGAGCATGCGGGATGAACCCGACTGCACCGGAAGGTGCAGATGACTGCAGATATTTGGCTGTGAGGCCATCGCTTCGACAAGCGACGCCGACATGTCCTTCGGATGGGATGTGGTAAAGCGAATGCGCACTCCGGGCACTTCACCGGCGACCGCTTCGAGCAGCTGCGGAAAATCCGCGCCGGACTGAGGGTCGCGGTATGAATTGACGTTCTGGCCGAGCAGCGTTATCTCCCGACACCCACCGGCGCCAAGCGAGCGGACTTCGCGAAGCACCGAATCGAACGGATGGCTGCGCTCGCGACCCCTGGTAAAGGGCACGACGCAGAATGCGCACATGTTGTTGCAGCCGCGCATGACCGGCACGAAGGCCGTCAGCGGCTCCGCCCCGGACTGCACAATACCCTCGTAGGTCTCGGCGGGATCGAAATCGAGCCGCGATACCCTGCAGCCTCCGGAGGCTTCGGCAACCAGTGATGCGATGGCCCGGTAGTTGTCGGGGCCGACAAGAAAATCAAGTACCGGGAAATCGGCGAAAAGCGATTCACGCCGATACTGCGCTATGCAGCCGGCAAGACCGACTGTCAGCTCCGGATGCTTCCGCTTGAACCCCTTCACATGCTGGAGATAGTGCCCGATGCGCTCGACGGCATTCTCCCTGACAGCGCAGGTGTTGAGGAGGATGATGCCCGCCTCCTCTTCGGAAACGGCAGGCTCATATCCCCCTTTCTGCAGCAGCGTCGCGATGATGCCGCTGTCCGCCTGGTTCATCTGGCACCCGAAGGTGTGAATATGAAATTTTCGGCTGTCTCTCTTCAACACGGTAATCCTTTTGCACTCAATCCGACTTTTCGGCCATGGCCGGCTGCAGTCGAATTGAGGCGGAAACGAAAAGCTGCGGTATTCAGGCTCCGAAATGGATATGCTTGAACTTCTCGAGCAGCGCTTCGGCTTCCGGCTTGCACTGTCCGCAGACCGTTCCGAGCTTGGTGCGCTCCTGCAGTTCGAAATAGGTGCGCGCGCCCTCGAGCACGGCATCCTCGATATCATGATCGGTGATGCTCATGCACTGGCAGATGGTCTTCACCTGCTCCTGCTTCACCTTGTCTCCCATGCCGTTGCGCGTGTAGTAGTCGTTGATGGCCGCCCTGAGGGCCTTGTCGCCAAGCACCGAACAGTGAATCTTGTTTTCCGGCAGCCCTCCGAGCTCTTTGGCGACCTCCTTGGGCGAGATGTGAAATGCCTGGTCGAGGGTCATGCCCTTGACCATTTCGGAAAGAATCGAGGTGCTGGCGATGGCGCTGGCACAGCCGTAGGTCTTCCACTGGCAGTCGGTAATGACCTCGCTCTCTTTGTCGACCCTGATGACCACCATCATCTGGTCGCCGCACTGGAGATTGCCCTCCATGCCCACACCGTCGAATTCATCGGTATTTTCGCCCTGCATGATATTTTTAGGGCTCATGAAGTGTTCTTTCAGCTTTTCGGTATATGCCCACTCACCTGCTTGCAGCATGTGTTCCTCCTTTAATGTATGCCGTTGACATGTCTCTTATTCGTTTAATGGTTCTCGGCAGGACGTCGAGCATGTATTCGACCTCCTGCATGGTGCTTTCGCGCCCGAGGCTGATCCTGATGGAGCCGTGCGCACGCTCGGCGTCGACGCCGGTAGCGAGCAGCACATGCGACGGATCGAGCGAACCCGATGCGCAGGCCGAGCCTGTCGATACGGCAATGCCTTCGAGATCGAGATAGAGCAGAATCGACTCTCCTTCGGCGCCGGGAAACGAAACGTTCAGGGTGCCGCAGAGCGAGTCGGTCGGGTGCCCGTTGAAAGAGATGTCGTCTATGCGCTCTTCGATGCCTTTGCGCAGCGCGGCTTTCAGCGCACCGAGACGCTCCGCTTCACCCGCCATTTCAAGCTGGCGCATTTCCACGGCTTTTCCGAGACCGAGAATCCCGAGCGTATTTTCCGTACCGGCTCTCCTGCCCCGCTCCTGATGGCCGCCGCGGATAAAGGGGCAATAGGGCGTGCCTTTTCTCACGTAGAGGGCGCCCACCCCTTTCGGACCGTAGATTTTATGGCCCGAGATGGTGAGAAAATCCAGACCGAGCGCGTTCACGTCTACAGGCACCTTGCCGACAGCCTGAACGGCGTCGGTGTGCATGAGGGCTCCGCAGCTGCGGGCCATTTTCGATATGGTTTCGATATCCTGGAAGGTACCGATCTCGTTGTTGGCCATCATGACCGACACCAGACCGACATCGTCTCCCAGCATGCTCTCGAGCTGATCGAGATCGATTTTCCCGTAACGGTCGACATCGAGATACTTGACCCTGGCCCCCCGGTGTGCGAGACACTCCGATGTTTCAAGCACGCAGGGGTGCTCGATTTTCGTGGTGATGATGGTGCTGCGCATCTTCGTGCCGGGAATACACTGGTTCGTTGCGCAGATGAAAAGGGAGAGCACCGTATTGTTGGCCTCGGAACCGCTGCCGACGAAAACGATTTCATCCTCTCCTGCGCCGATGAAACCGGCAACTCTCTTGCGGGCATCCTCTACGTTGGCCCGCGCCTCTCGGCCCCAGGCATGCATGCTCGAGGGATTGCCGAACATCTCCATCGCTTCAGCCATCTCCTTCTTCACTTCCGGGTGCAGCGGAGTGGTTGCGTTATGATCAAAATAAACCTTCATGGCGGCCTTGGTACTTCAACGTTCCTTGTTAATTAAAATTCCTTACGGCAGTTCTTCGAAAAGCCAGGTTGAAAGATAGCGTTCCCCACTGTCAGGAAGAAGCACAACAAGCGTTTTTCCTGCCATTTCTTCCCTTCGGGCCACCTCAAGAGCGGCATGCAGCGCCGCACCGGAGGAAATACCAGAGAGAATGCCCTCCTGGCGGGCCAGTTTTCTGGCCATCTCTCCCGCGTCCTGATTGCTTACGGTTACAATTTCGTCGATGACATCCCGGTTCAGTATGGCCGGCACGAAGCCCGCCCCGATTCCCTGAATTTTGTGCGGACCCGGCTGACCTCCGGAAAGCACGGGAGAGTCCGCCGGCTCGACGGCGATGATCCTCACTCCGGGTTTATGTTTTTTCAGGGACTCGCCGACGCCGGTTATCGTACCACCCGTACCCACTCCGGCAACGAAAACATCGACCATGCCGTCTGTGTCCTCCCATATTTCAACCGCGGTGCCTGACCGGTGAGCCGCCGGATTGGAAGCGTTCCGGAACTGCTGCAGAATAAGGCTTCCGGGAATCGAAGCCGAAAGACGCTCCGCTTCCGAAATGGCCAGCTTCATGCCTCCCGTGCCGTCCGTCAGCACCAGTTCCGCGCCGAGGATCTGCATCAGCCTGCGCCGTTCGATGCTCATGGTGTCGGGCATGACCAGCATGAGACGGTATCCCTTGGCCGCACAGGCAAAGGCAAGCCCTATGCCGGTATTGCCGCTGGTGGGCTCTATAAGCGTCGTGCCGGGGCCGATTCTGCCGGATTTCTCGGCATCTTCGAGCATGGCCACCGCAATCCGGTCCTTGACGCTCGACAGAGGATTGAACGATTCGATCTTCAGGAGCACATCGGCCCGGCATCCCTCGGCAAGCCGCTGGAGCCTTACCAGAGGGGTCCTGCCCACGGTCTGCAGGATGCTGTCGTATATTTTCATGATGGAATGATTTGTTTTATAACCGTTTCAGCATAACCCGTATACAGGAATCGACGCCCCGTGTATGGCGCGCGAAGCATCCGAAGCAAGGAACATGATCACATCGGCAAGCGCTCCGGGCGCCACCCACTTCGTGAAATCCGCGTCGGGCATATCCCGACGGTTCAGCGGCGTATCGATGATGCTCGGCAGGACACAGTTCACGTTGATGCCGTAATGCTTGTTCTCTTCCGACAGACTTTCACTCATGCGGATAACCGCCGCTTTCGATGCCGTATAAGCCGCCATCCTGGCTTTGCCTGAAAGCGCCGTTCTGGCGCCCACCGTTACGATACGTCCCGCTCTCCTCTGACGCATATGCGGCACCACGGCATGAACGAGATTGAACAGCGTTGCCGTATTGAGCTTCATCATGATCTCCCACTCCCCGAAGGAGGTTTCGTGCAGCGGGGCTCCCATGGAAAACCCTCCGGTAAGCGCGGCCACTGCGTCGATGCGGCCAAATCTGTCAAGCACCTTGCCAACCATATCCCCGGAGGAATCAGCCTGCGTCAGATCGCATCCGAGCACCATTACCCTTGAAGAGTCCGCAAAAGCAGACAACAGCGGCTCAGGATGCAGATCGGAAAGGGCGAGATGCGCACCGGCTTCATAAAAAGCCGAAGCGACCGCTTTTCCAAGATTTCCGGCGGCTCCGCTTACAAGAACCACCCTGTTTTCAAATTCCCGCATTCCGGTTACTATGACTGCCTTTGCTTATCCCGTTTTCATATATAATGCAATAACGAATGATCAAACAAATCTATTAATTCCCTTTAAAAAGGACTTTTTTTATCCTATTTATAGATACCACAAGAAGCTATCAGGGATGTTTTCATGAAGAGAGGCTGGCGATAGGGGCAAACCAGCCGCAGAGCGGACGGAAACTACCGAAAAATAACGGTTCTTTCGGTGAAAGGGGGTATTTTTTTACCGTCGAGAAACAGCTCGACATATGAGGGACGTCCGATATTCACCCAGAACTTTTTCTGTGCCTCATAGCGGAGTACATCCCCTTTTTTGAATTGTCCCCCGGCGTATACCCTTGCGCTGTCGTCGGCGATGACCTTCACCCATGTCTCGTCGGCGATAATGCGGACTTCGAGCTTCCTGCCGCCGGAAGGGGGCGGCTTTACAACTTTTGCCGAGTCGGTCAGCAGCGAGACCTCTTTTGCGATAAGCGCCGCCCGGACTTTATCTTTCGGTTCGGCTGCGGCGGAGTCAGCCGCGGCAGAATCGGAAGCGACCAGTACAGGAAAAAATTCCGAATCGACAACCCGCTCGGCGACAGCCGCGGTATCGGCATCGATGAGCGCATCAGGCTGGCCTGAAAAAGACTGTTCAGGTGCCGGGGCACTGAAAAAAAACATACGGACGGCGAAAACGACTGCCACAAGAAGCACAACTGCCCCTGCCGAAACAAGAAGGCCTTTCGGCGAAACAAGCTTCCCTAAAAAAGGCGATCGTGAAACAACCGAATCAAGCGGATGGTTGTCGCTCCAGTTCCTGGCTGCGGGAGCATCCACCGAAGCGGGCTGCGGAGCACTCCGGCCAAGCAGTGCGGACCTGCAGCGTTCGAAAGTCTCGGCATTGCCGATTTCGAGAAATCCGGCATATTCCTTGATATAAGCCAGTACATAGACGCCGGGCATGAAGGTGAAATTCCCTGCCTCGATCTGCTCGATGTAGGACTGCCTGATCCCTGTCTCCCGGCTGACATCGTCAATCGACAGATTTCTTCGAACCCTGGCAGTCTGCAGTTCAGCCGCAAGCTGTTCAAGCGATAAATTCAATCCGCTCTCTTCCATGAAGTTCTATCATTGCATTGAAAATAATGGCCGGCGCACAACGGTATCGTTAAATGTACGAAAATACCTGAGAGTATGCCAAAACCAACCATGTAGTTCCGTTTGGAACCCTTGTCACCAAAGAGGATAAGATCATCCGAAACCACAACGGATTACCGGGAACCGTATGCGGAAACGAAGATCCATTTTCCGGTTTCCGTACCTCCGGAAGAACCCGAAAGCCGGAAAATCGCTTCGGCTGGAGAGCGATTTCGGCCTGTTTCCTTTTCGAGTGCGCCCTGCATAAGGGATTCGGACTCTTTGCCGAAAGGTTTCCAGAGCAGAAAAACGCTTTCACCGGGATGAAAAAGCGTGTAAAGTTGCGCCATCCCGATCCGCTCTGCAGGAAAAAACCTTACCGTTCCGCCACCAGCTTGCCCTCCGGAATGAGCCGCAGCATGCACGATTTCCCTGAAGGAAGCGGTCATGGATATCTTTTTATCACCGATACCGAGCATATGCAGCGGCAGCGCCGGATCGGCAGCGACCAGAATATGGTCGTATCCGGCCGACATGGCATTGAGCGGTTCAGCCACCGCCCTGATAAACCACTGCGGATCGGACTGCCGGCGGAACGTTTCGACATCCGAAACTCCCTGCACGGCAAAATCCCTGACAAGACGCCGGAGACCCGATGCCGGATCGTAAAGGGAATCGAGCGGAACCGGCGTTCCGGCAATACCGAACTCCCTGGTGCTGATGGTCATGACGGCATAAAAAGAGTCGGCGGAAACCGGCTGCACGACAAGCTGGCCTCTTTTGAGCGACCGCTGCAGCGTCTGGAGCGTTACCGGTGTCATCTGCAGAACCGAAGCTGCTGAAGGGTCGATTCTCTTCACCTCGCCAAGCAGTTCTATCAGCCTTCCCCGTTTGGACTGCAGGGCAGCTTCGGCGGCGCGGTTCATTTCGTAGCCCCTGCCTTTGAGAAAAATATCGGCTTTGCGCTGCAGGAGGCCCGAGATGTCACGCTGGAGGGAAGTCACCTGCCGTTCCAGCGCCGCATGCTCCTTGTCGAGCCTGAAATAACCGGAACTGTTCTGCAGCGTTCTCTGAAGATCGAGCATCTCGGACTGCTGCAGGGCGTCGAAAAGCTCGAAAATCCTCGATTCCCTGACAAGCAGACCCGAAAGCTTGCGCTGGGCTGTATCGACGAGCCGCTGCATCCCCGGTCCCGGATACCTGGGCAGATAGTTCTGATATAACAGCAATCCACTGCGAAGCGCATCGATCTGTTCGGATGGCTTCAGTTCGCCGCTGCCCGTTGCAAGACCGAGCAGGGACGCCGCTTCGGCAAACTGCATATCCTTCATGCCGAAGAAATCCCCGGTTTCGCGGAAAGGCGCGGGTTTCCGGACTATCGCCGCATTGGACTCGTAGCGAAGCTGCTGGATGAGAAAGGGGTTACGCGTCTCTTCGGCAAGGATGAGCGCTCGAAACAGCAGATAGCTCGCGTTCCTCTGATGTTTCGAAAGCAGCTGCAGGCTCCGGGAAGATTCACGCAGGACCTGGATTCGTCTTTTCAGGTCGCCGTCGAGGGAGAGCACATTTCCGGACATGGCCGCAATGTTCATGGCAAGATCGTCGGCAGCCTTCAGGTCGGGAACCGCATCGCGCATGCGGCACTGCAAAAGACCGGCAACCCCTCTCATTTCCGAGACCGGATCATGCGGCTGCCGGGCATACCGGCTGTAGATCGTTTCGGCCTTGCGAACCTCTCCGATACGAAGTTCGAGAGCCGCAAGTTCAAAAAGCTGATCTTCTGCTGGCGCGGAAATTGCCGCAAGCGCTGCGGCCGCTCCCCGGAAGTCGCCCAGTTCGGAAAGCCACATGGCTTTTTCGGCAAGCATTCCGCCGCGAAGCGAATCGGGAAGGAGCGAACCCGCATGCTTTTCAAGAAACCCGGTCGTATGCAGCGCAGCCGAGTAGTCGCCGACAAGACCTTCCAGATGCCGTTTCCGGTTCATCTCGAGCACCGGCCGCTCCGAAAGCCCTGTGAGCGTATCTGCAGCCAGCGCCTTGTTGTAGAGAGCGATGGCCGGTTCATACTCCCCCTGCCGGGCGAGTGTCGATGCTTTACGGTATAGCTCCTTGGGGGAGGCGTCTGTTTCATCCTGCGACGAACA
Organism: Chlorobium sp.; assembly: GCF_049593655.1. NCBI lineage: Bacteria > Pseudomonadati > Chlorobiota > Chlorobiia > Chlorobiales > Chlorobiaceae > Chlorobium > Chlorobium sp. The sequence goes on along the minus strand of NZ_JBAWHG010000023.1, from coordinate 62,754 downwards.
GCCGGGCAACAGCAGCATGGAACAGAAAGAGAAGATAATCGTTAAAACAGCCGGCCTTAATCTTGGCATAACGAGGGACCTCCGGTTCTCGGGGATAACAGTTGGGGAAACAATACTATAGGCTTTACTATTGATGAACCGCGCTTACCCTTTCTAAGTTTCAATGCAACGATATTTCAATTATCGGCGGGGTTTGTGTATCTTCGCACGATATTTTCTTTGCGTTAAAACTAATCCCGATTGCCACAATGGAAAGAACACTGACCATTCTCAAACCGGACTGCGTCCGCAAACAGCTCATCGGCGCCGTTATCGATAAAATCGAACGCGCAGGCTTCCGTGTTGTAGCCATGAAAAAAACCAGGCTTACCCCGGATACCGCCGGTGAATTCTATGCCGTGCACCGCGAGCGCCCTTTTTACGGCGAACTCGTGGAGTTCATGTCTTCAGGACCCTGCGTACCGATGATCCTCGAAAAGGATAATGCCGTCGCAGATTTCCGCACCCTGATCGGGGCAACCGATCCTGCGCAGGCCGATGCAGGCACCATCCGCCAGCTCTATGCCGACAGCAAGGGCGAAAACATCATCCACGGCTCCGACTCCGCTGAAAATGCAGCCATCGAGGCAGGATTCTTCTTTTCAGCCGAAGAGGCCGTAAGGGTCAACTGACGTTACCGGCGAACCACGCAACCACAGAAAAGCGGCCCGAAAGGCCGCTTTTTTCATGGCTCCCTAAACCCCGGAATCCTGGGGTTTCCTGCCTTTCACTTCATGCAGATAGTCGCTGAACGCCTCACCGTACATCTCCCATACGGTGATGAACAGGGCGGCAATGATGGGTCCGACGATGAATCCGAAGATGCCGAAAAGGCCGAGACCGCCAAGGGTGCTGAAAAAAATGAGCAGCTCATGCATGCGGGTATCGCGGCCGATAAGAATGGGTCGGAGAATGTTGTCGAGCTGGCTGACGATAAGACTGCAGAAAAGGAAAACTCCTGCCGCCTCAGGGTAGCGGCCGATGGCGGCCAGATAAAGGGCTGCGGGAAACCAGACGAGCGGAGGGCCGATAAGGGGCACTACCGACAGGACCGTCATGATGGTTCCCCAGAAAAGCGCGCTCTGGATACCGGCAAGGTGCAGGGCGAAACCGGCAAGCGACCCCTGGATCAGACCTACAACCAGGGTGCCTTTGATGGTCGCCCTGGTGACCGAAAGAAACCGGTCGAGCAGACGGTGCTGGTCCGCTTCCGCAAGAGGGAGGTAGTACATGATCCGGTCGAGCAGCGAGCGGCCATCCTTGAGAAAGAAAAACATGGTGTAGAGAAAAACGAACAGCAGAAAGAGGTCGTTGACCGCGGAAACCGTCATCGATGACAGGCTGTTGAAGAGAAAGGCGCCCGCCTTTCCGGCAAGTTCTGCGGCTTTCTGAAGAATTTCCTCGCGGTAGAGCTCTATTTCGCGGTAGTAGGGAAAGGAGTGCAGCATGTCGCTATAGGCCGAAGGCTCCTGAAGCTGCAACTGCTGCTGAATCCAGGGAACAGCCGAACTGCTTATGCTGAAGGCCTGAACGGCGACAACTCCGGTGAGGGCCGTGAGCGGAAGAAACACCATGATGAAGAGCAGCAGCATGGTAAGAGCGGAGCTCAGGCTCCCGTGTCCCCGGAAAAGACGCTCGACCCGGCTGTAGAGCGGCATGAACAGCGCGGAAAAGATGGCTGCCAGAAAAATAGCCATGAGAAAATAGCGGATCATGACAAAGAATATCGCCGATATCACAAAAACGATCAGCAGAAGAACTATCCGGCTGGCTGTAAGTGTATTCATGGTTTCACGATTGTTTGTTGCCGGTTCGGAAGCACCCTTCCGGCGTTAAAGCCACTCCCCGACATCCTGTTCCAGAAGACGCGCCCTGACCAGCGAGACCGCAAAAATACCGGCGGTTTCCGCCCTGAGTATCGAGAGCCCGAAAGAGATCTCCGTAAACCCTGCCTCGCGGGCAAGGCGCACCTCTTCGGGGGTAAATCCCCCTTCGCCTCCTATCAGAAAAAGCGTTTTTCCGCCCGTCACGGCGACACCTCCGGAGGATCGCTCCGAGAGCTCATACGGTATCAGCCGGCAGTCGTAACCCTGAAGGGCGACAGCGTTCCGGAATGCGAGCGGCTCGCCGATAACCGGAAGATAGTATCTTCCCGACTGACGTGCGGCGGAAAGCATGATGGAGCGCCACCGCACCAGTCTTTTTGCAATCCGCTCTCCCGGCGGCTGGGCTACGGTACGGGCCGTAATCATGGGAATCACCGCCGAAACGCCCAGTTCCGTAGCCTTTTCCAGAAAGAGTTCGAAACGCTGCGGCGCCTTGAGCAGCGAAATCGCTACCGTAACGGCGCTCGACGGAGCCGGGACCTGCCGCATTGCGGTGATCTCGCCTTCAAGAGCGCTCTTGCCGACATCGGTTATGCACACATCGAGATGAAGCCCGCAACCGTCGGTGACACGTATCCGTTCGCCTTTTTTTTTGCGCAGCACCCTCGAAAGGTGATGAAATTCGTCACCATCGAGCCTGATGCGTCCTGCAGCCCGGTCAATCTGTCCGGAAGAAGCGTAAAAGAGTTCCATAACTGACCTATTCTTTTGCGGCAAGCGCCAGCGCCGCAACCGAAACGCTTGCGGCTCCTCCCCGCCTCAGCGTTTCGGCGGCGGCGACCACGGTTGCGCCGGTTGTGACCACGTCATCGACCAGCAGAACACGAGCGGGCATATCGGGAAGCGGCGTCTTAAAAGCCCCGTCGAGATTCCTGCGCCTGGCGGTTACGTGAAGACCTGTCTGGGAAACGGTAAAGCGTCCTCTGAGAAGCAGGTCGGTGCGCACCGGTTTCTGAAAGGTTTCAGCAATGCCGAGGGCGATTTTCTCCGCCTGGTTGAAGGAGCGTTCGACATGCTTCAGCCGGTGCAGCGGAACCGGCACGAGACAGTCGATGCTCTCCGGCGGCAAGGCGTCGCTGATCCATGCTCCCAGCTCTCTGCCGAAAGCCACTCCGAGATTGTACATACCCTCGTATTTCATGGCATGCAGCACTTTCTGCAGCGGACTGTGACGGTGAAACACATATTGGCAGAACGCGCGCTCGAACGGGCATTTCCCCCTGAAATGCGACTCGATGGAGTGCATGAGGGTGTGGCCTGCCGCAGTGCAGTCGCTGAACGCCTCGAAGCTGTTCCGGCAGGCGCTGCAGCACCCGTACTCGGAAGGCATCAGCAGTTTTCCGCAGACAATACAGACCTCGGGAAACAGAAAGTGAAAAAACCGCCCGTTCATAACACGATTGATGGTTCACGCAAAACACAACGCCGCCGCACCGTACATCCCTGCCCTGTTGCCAAGCTCTGCAGGAACCAGCTCGACTCCTTCATGCATCGAGGGAAGCGTCGAACGGATGAACTGCCGGTAAGCCGGTTCGAAAATCAGGGAGCCCGCCGCCGATATGCCGCCGCCGATAACGAATTTCCTGATATCCATGAGTGCGGTGACGCCGGCAAATCCCACTCCGAGAATGGAACCGACCCGATCCCATACCGCAAGGGAGAGGCTGTCGCCCTCTTTTGCCGCCCGCTCGATATGGCGGGGAGAGAGCGAGGAGAAGTCATTGCCGCACAGCGAGGAAAGTGCCGAACCTTCCGCCGGGTTTTCACGGATCAGCCCGCAGGCATACTCGACGATACGCTCTTTGCCGATCATCCCTTCAATGGTGCCCCGTATGCCGGCATGGATGAAGGGGCCTTCAAAATCGACAATCATGAATCCGATTTCGCCGGCGGTTCCGCTTGGTCCGCGGTAGAGTTTCCGGTTCAGCACGATGCCCCCTCCCACTCCGGTACCGAGCGTCACCATGAGAAAATCCCGAAAGCCCCGTCCTGCCCCGTAAACCGCTTCACCGTAGGCCGCGGCATTGGCGTCGTTTTCGATGAATACCGGCGCTCCGGCCTGAAGCCGCTCCTGCAGGGCGCCTTCAAGAGCGCTGCGAAGGGGAAAGGTTGTCCATCCGGGCAGATTGGGCGGATAGCTCAGCGTGCCTTTTTCGGTATCGACCGCTCCCGGCGCCCCAAGGCCGATTCCCGAAAAATCGTGACGATGCAGATCGGCCGGAGCTTCCGCATGGAGAGATGCGATGAGATCGGCAAGCTGCACGACAATGCCTTCAGGGCCCGACGTGGTATCGGTCGGAACCGCCCGGTCCAGAACGATGCCCTCCTGCAGGCTGACGACCGCCGCCTTGACGGCGGTACCGCCGAGATCTATACCGATTGCCCAGGGAGACATGGCTGCTGAGGTTACCCCGTTTAACTGTTGAATGGCCTGATGAATTTTCTGCCGTGTGTGCCCGATGCGAAGAAATCGAGAATTTCAAGCACGTCCGGCTCCGGAGCGCACTCCTCTTTCACTTTTTCGAGCGCATTGGAGAGCAGCAGGCCTGACTGGAAAATAATACGGTAGGCATCCCTGATGCGTGTGATGGATTCGCCGGAAAACCCTCGCCGTTTCAGGCCTATGGCGTTGAGCCCCTCATAGCGGAACGAGCCGTGCCCGCCGGCCATGACGAACGGAGGCACATCGAGCGAGGCCCGGGCGATACCGCCTACCATGCTGTAGCGGCCGATCCTGACAAACTGGTGGACGCCGGTCAGACCGCCGATAACGGCGTAGTCGCCCACTTCACAATGGCCGCCGAACTGCACGGAGTTGGCGATAACCACATGGCTGCCGATAACGCAGTCGTGACCTGCATGCACGTAAGCCATAATCAGGTTGTCGGAACCTACGACGGTCTTGCCGCTGGCCTTTGTGCCCCGGTTCAGGGTAACGCATTCGCGGATGACGGTGCGGTCGCCAATGTAGAGCGCCGTTTTTTCTCCGGAGAATTTCAGATCCTGGGGTTCGCCGCCAAGCACCGCTCCGCTGTGGACCCTGCAGTCGCTGCCGATATGGGTACCTGAGGCGATATGCACCTGCGGACCTATCCTGGTGCCCCCGCCGATGGTCACGTCATCCTCGATAACGGTGTAGGGCCCTATCGAGACACCTTCCCCCAGGACGACTCCCGGACTGACGACTGCGGTCGCATGAATACTGCTCTTCATAGATTTATGGTTCCTTCTGTTGTTCAAACGCTTCCTTTATGCGGGGCTCCTGCAGCTCCCGCGAAAGCGCCTCGATGACCTGGCGGGCAGCTTTCGGCCTTCCGGCATCGCGGTAAGCTCCGGCAAGCACAAAAAACAGTTTGGGATCGGAACGGTAGCTGGCGCCGGCCGCAAGGCTTTCAAGATACGAAATATACTGTATAGCTTTCGATTTCGCTCCCAGCCTGCTGTAGAGCGAAACGACCGACCCGGCAAGTTCGGGGTTGACCGGATACCGGGCTGGCGGAAGCACTTTCGACGAGGTATCGAGCACCTCGAGGGCAAGCGCTCCTCGCCGGGCCGTGCGCATGGAACCGCCCTGCCCGTCCACCCTGATGGTCGCATCCGGATCGGCGGCCAGCTCGAGGGCAAGGCGCACGAAAAGCGGCGTGTAGTTCGCGCACAGCCGCCGGGAAGTCTCCTCAAGCGTCACGGTCGTGTCGGCGAGGTTGCGGAAACGGTAGACCTGGGTCAGCGAACGGTAGAGCCTCGCCGGATCCACAAAACTCATCGGATCGGGGCTTTCCAGAGGAACCACCTTGTAGACGAGGCCGTCGAGCCTCAGATGGCGCTGCAGACCGATCATGCTCTCCTGATCGACCGTAAGCGCAAAGCAGATCGGACGGCCGGGAAAGTTGTTGGTGACGATTTCATACACCGCAATATCCTGCGGACGGAGATAGCCCTGGCCGTCGTAGGAAAAACCGGGCTTCATCACCCATTTCAGGCTTTCGGCAGGGGGCGATGGAAGGGAAAGGCCGTGACGGGCGGCCTGCCGCTGCAGCAGGGCGCCGGCGTTTCCGGCAGGAACGGCAACATCCATGGAGTCGAGAGGCACGTAGGTGATGGAGCCGAGCTCCCCGTCTCCTGAACTGAACGCCACGGGCATTGCCCCCCGGGGACTGGTGTTTTTCAGTTGCAGGAGGTACCAGCCGGTGTTGGCCAGACTGAGATTGACCACCCGGACGTCGGTTCTGATACGCTCGACCTCCTGCAGGTACCAGAGCGGAAAGGTGTCGTTGTCGCCGTTGGTAAAGAGTATGGCATTTTTTTCACAGCTCTGCAGCATGTTCCACGCCCAGTCCCACGGAACATAGTTGCCTGAACGGTCGTGCATCCGGTAGTTGGCCTGCAGCATCCGTCCGTTGAGCAGCAGCAGGGCCGCCGTTACCAGCGCTCCGGCCAGAATGTTCTGGGCCGTGCCTTTCGGAACGGAGAAACGATCCTTCAGAAAGCTCCAGATGCTTTCGACGCCGATGCCGATCCAGAGGGCGAAAGCGAAAAAGCTTCCGGCATAGCTGTAATCCCGCTCGCGCGGCTGCGGTTCGCTCTGGTTGAGATAGATCACCAGCGCTGCGCCGGTCAGCACGAAAAGCGCCGTGACGACCAGCCCCATCTTCCACTGCCGCCTGAAATGAGATACCGCTCCGACGAGCCCGACAAGAAACGGAACGCCCCAGAGCACCGACCAGTCGACGCCTGCGCCCTCCATATCGTGCTCACGCCCGATGAACTGCCAGCCGAAATAGCGCAGGTACATGCGGTTGAGCTGATAGCTCACGAAGTAGTCGAGATCGCTCCCGTACTGCTGGTAAAAATACTGGTGCACCGGCTCCGGCGACCAGCGACGCGGCCAGATGGGCATTTCACCGTACTGCTCGCGGTTGAGATAGGAAAAAAACGCCTGGGGAGTAGACGGATTATTTTCGTTGATGGGAGGGGCGGCCTGCGCACGCACGTAAATCATACCGTAGGAGGTGTACCCGATAATGATCAGAAGCAGCGAAACCAGAACGGTGTTGGCTATCGCCATCCTGCCCCGCTGGGTATACAGGATTCCCCATGCAAGCAGGGCGCAGAGCAGAAGGAACCCCCACCATGAGGCGAACTGGAACAGGACCGGAAGCCCCTTGATGATCACCTGGTAGATCAGGAAAAAAAGCGCCGATGAGCCGGCGACAAGCAGGGCGAATGATTTGAGGGTAAGCTCGTACCTCCGGAAATAGTAGATCAGGGCGGCGGCAAAAACCGCAAGAAGGCTCAGGAGATGGACGCCGATGGAAAGACCCACCATGTACATCACCAGCATCAGCCACCGTTCATGGCCGGAATTCGGGTATGCATCGTGCCAGCGGAGCATCAGCCAGACGACCATTGCCGTAAAGAACGACGAGAGCGCATAGACTTCGGTTTCAACGGCATTGAACCAGAAACTGTCCGAAAAAGCCAGCGCCAGCGCGGCTACCGCGGCGCTGCCGTATGCGGACAGCTTTTCCGCAGTGCTCCAGCTGTCGGGATCGCTCTTGCGGTAGAGAACGATGAACCGCAGGGTTATGAGATAGGTCAGCATCACCGTGGCCGAACTTGCAAGCGTGCTGATAAGGTTGACCCGCGCTCCCGTATCGCTGAAAAAGGGAATCATGGAAAAGAGGCGGCCAAGCATGAGAAAAAGCGGAGCTCCGGGCGGATGGGGCACCCCGAGCGTATAGGCCGTGGCAATGAACTCTCCGCAATCCCAGAATGAGAGCGTTGGCGCCATGGTCATGAGGTAGAGCAGTTCGGCTGCGGCAAACAGCAGTACGGCCAGAATAGGGTTGAGTGTCCGGTGTGTCATACGTCTCATCGTTCGCGTCGTTGTTTCGGTGTCATGGTTACGGGGAAATCAGTTCTCCGGCAATATGGTCGGCAAACAGAAATCCTTTGTCAGTAAGCCGGAGCCGGCCATTTTCGATCACAATCCATTCGTTTGCAATAAAGCGTTCGGTCACCTTCGAAAGGTTCAGCCCTAATTTATTGTGTTTTCGCAAAAACTCAACATCAAGACCCCGGTTTATGCGCAGCGAAAGAAAAACCTGCTCGACAAAGCGCTCCTCTTCGGAAAGCACCTCTTCGAATGCAGCGCTTCCGGCGGGATTGTCGAGATAGCGAAGCAGGCTTCCGGCATTTGCCCTGCGCCTCTCGAATGCGCCGTCGAAGATGAAGCTGTGGGCGGACGGGCCGAATCCGAGATAGGGCTCACGCATCCAGCAGGCAAGATTGTAACGGGAGTGATGACCGGGAAGCGCAAAATTCGACACCTCGTAATGGAGGTATCCCCCTGCTGAGAGCATATCGATGGCGGCGGCATACATGGAGGCCTGCACCCCTTCATCGGGAACCGTCACCAGTCCCCTGGCAATCCTGCGCTCCAGCAGGGTTTTCGGTTCGACGGAGAGCATGTAGACCGAAATGTGCGGTGCCGCAAGGGCCAGCGCCGCCTGGAGGTCTCCGAGCCACTCCCCTGTGGATTCCCCCGGCACGCCGCAGATAAGATCGATACTGACGCTGTCGAACCGGCTCACGGCCTCTCTGGTTATGCGCAGGGCATCTTCGGCTGAATGCCGCCTGCCGAGAGCGGAAAGCTTGCGCTGCCGGTAGGACTGCACGCCGAGACTGAGCCGGTTTATACCCGCGGCCTTCAGTTCCTCCATCGCATTTCCCGAAAGATCCTCCGGATTGGCTTCGAGCGCAATTTCAATGCCGGGAGCGAAGGTGCAGAGTGAAGCCGCAAGTTCGAGCCATCCGGCAACCAGATGCACCGGCACAAGCGAAGGGGTTCCTCCGCCGAAATGTATCGACTTGACGGTGCGGTCACGAAGCAGCGGGCCGGCTGCGCGAGTTTCGACGGCAAGCGCCCGAAAAAAAGCCTCGATGTGATCGAGGCGGGTGACAAGAAAAAAATCGCAGTAGCTGCACCGTGCGCTGCAGAAAGGAACGTGAATATAGAGACTGAGCGGCCGCTCTTCATCCTGCCGAAGTTCCCCGGCGGCGGGAGGATCAGGAGGCAAGGATATGACCGGTTACGGCCCGGTAGAGGTCATCGGCGACAAATTCAGGCCTGATGCCCCTCTCCAGGCAGAGGCGCTCCTCGTTATGACCGGTCCGCACCAGTATCGGACGCAGCCCGGCGCGAAGTCCGCATTCGACATCGACGGTTTTGTCGCCGATGAAGAACGAGGCGCTCCGGTCTACGGCAAGCCCTTCGGCAAGAAAGTCCGCGATGGCCCGCTCCACCATCCCTGTAGCGGGCTTGCGGCACTCCTCGAAACGGTCGTAGCCTGGATCGGGATAGTCCGGGTGGGAAGGGCAGTAGTAACAGCGGTCGTAGGCCGTATTCCAGCGGGCGAGCAGTTCGTTCAGATAGCGGTTGATATCCTCGACCTGCTCGATGGTGGTGATGCCCCGGGCAATTCCTGCCTGGTTGGTGACGACGACAATCCGGTATCCTGCCGCCCTGGCAAGTGAAACCGCCTCGCCGGAGCCGGCTATAAGCCGGAACTGCTCCCGTGAGGTGATGTATGAACCGGCATCCTCGTTGATCGTACCGTCGCGATCGAGAAAAAGCACCCTGATGGTTTCAGCCATGCCCTTTACTCTCCAAGCAGTTTGCGGTAAAGCTGATCGTACTCCTCGGCGGAACTCTTCCAGGCGAAATCCCGGCCCATGGCTTCCAGGACAAGCGGTTGCCAGCGTTCGTCATCGTCAAAGCAGGCGACAGCCTCCAGAAGTTTGCCGATAAACGCATCGGCACTGTAGTCGCGGAAAAGAAAGCCCGAACCGCTCTCGCCTGAAACCTCGTCGATGGTTTCAACTATGCCGCCTCCGGCATAGGCAACCGGAATCGTTCCATAGCTCATGGCAAACAGCTGCAGCATGCCGCACGCTTCGATCCGCCCCGGCATCAGAAGAATGTCCAGACCCGCGATCATCAGATGCAGGAGAGTATCGGCGTAATCGGTAAGCACCGCAACATGGTCGGGATGAGCGGCGGCGAACTCCTGAAAATACTTTTCATACTCCCTGTCGCCCGAACCGCAGATAATGAGCTGCAGATCGAGTTCGACAAGACGCTCGAGACTCTCCCTGATCAGTTCGGCGCCCTGGAAGCGGTCGAATCCCATGATGACTCCCACAAGCGGGCGTCCTTCATTGAACGGCAGTCCCGCCTCTTCGAGCAGCGCCTTCTTGTTGTCCAGCTTGCCGTCCATCCTGTCGCTGCCATACCGCTTCTTGATCAGCTTGTCGGTCGAAGGGTTCCACTGACGGGTATCGATGCCGTTGAGAATCCCGTGGAACGTCTCCTTGCGATCCTCGACAACGCGTCCCAGCCCGTAGGCCTCCTCTCCGTTCCTGACAATCTCGTCGGCGTAACTCCTGGAGGTCGTTGTCAGCAGATCGGCGTTCTCTACCCCCGTGTAGAGCATGTTCACATCGTCTCCGCTGCGGTGCAGCGCACTGCTGACCTCTTCGGGCAGAAGCTTCTGAAACACCTTGAACGGCAGAACCCCCTGACGATAGACATTGTGAATGGTGAGCACGGTTTTTATATCGCTGAAAAAACCGTTCGACGCATACACCGTCTTCAGAAGAAGAGGAATCATGCAGGCGTACCAGTCGTGACAGTGAATGATGTCCGGTTTCCAGCCCAGGCGCTGCAGGGTCTCGAGCACACCGACATTGAAAAAAATGACTTTTTCGGTATTGCTCTTCTGGTCACCGCCATTCTGCATATCGGTGAAAAGACCGTTGCGCTTGAAATACTTCTCGTTATAGAGAAAGTAGGTCTGGATCTTGCTTGAAGGCAGAGCCGTAACCTTGACATGCAACAGTTCGGTTTTATCTCTCAGGTTCACCTCGATATCAGACAGCCGCAGCACATCATGCAACCGGAATTTCCGGTCGTTGATGGTGCCGTATTTCGGCATCATGATACGGGCCTCAAAACCTTCCTCTTCAAGTGCCTGGGGGAACGATGCCATGAAGTCAGCGAGTGCGCTGATTCTTACAAAAGGGGAAACTTCACCAGAGACATAAAGAACCTTGAAATTTCTTCTGGCCATCTATATATCAATCGATCTATAATTTTTCATCAAAAACTTTCATAGAACTACATTAGTTTTTAATTTACGAATTTTTAAAGACAGATACAATCCGGGCAAAGGCAACCGGCTAAGGGAGAAAAACACTGAAACGCAGCAAGTACTACATAACCCTTTTTCTGGCGCTGCTGTTGTGGGGCGTCGCAGGTGGCTGCGCATCCGACCGTCCGCCCTCCGGAGGCCCTGCAGACAACACTCCGCTCCGGATACTCTCCTCGGAAACCCGGCATTCGAAGTCAGGACTGCCTGCGTGCACCGTCCATGTCACCTTCAGCCACCCCGTCAGCGGACGCGAACTGCTCAAATCTCTGGTTTTTGCTCCGGCAATCGGCAATTACGATGTATCCGTCACGGGCAGAACCGCGGAAATCAGAATATATGAACCCCTGAAACCGGCCGTCACCTACAGGGTCATCCTCAACAAGTACATGCGCGACGGCAGAGGCAGAAACCTCGACAATACCGGTTCGATAGCCTTCTCGACCGGTACGGTACTCGATCAGGGGGTGATTGCCGGAACGGTGTACCACCACAATCTGACGCCTGCTCCTGAAGCTCTGCTGCTGGCATATGCAACGAGCCGGGGAACCGAACCCGACTATCTGGTTCAGGCTGGAGCTGACGGTTCTTTCAGACTCGAAAATCTCGCCGAAGGACGCTACCTCGTTTATGCCGTCAACGACCTGAACCAGAACCTGCGCTTCGACCGGGCCTCGGAATCCGTCGCCTTGGCCGACAGGCAGGAAGTCGCCGTCGGCACCACATCGCTCATGCTCCGTTTTGCTCCCGGCGAAACAACCGCGCCCGTTCCGGCGGCGCCGGCTGAAAAAACGGAACAGGAACAGACGGGAACCCTTTCGGGCAGCTGCAGGGCCAATGCGAAGGCGCTCACCGTCGAGGCCCGTCGCCACAAGGACAATGCCTCGTTCCTGACGGCAGCTATCGGCGCAGCAAAAGGGGTGTTCCGTTACAACTTCTCCGCTCTGCCTCCGGGAACCTACACCGTCAGCGCCTCCATACCCACGGTTCCGACAAAGCGAAACCGGGAGCCGCAGGCATGGAAACCCGGAAGCCTCGACCCCTTCACCCCGTCGGAAGCTTTCGGTGTCTATCCGGATACCGTGAGAATCCGCCCCGGCTGGGTTACCGACGCCATCGATTTCAACCTCAGGCCATGACCGCTGCAAGCCTGCCCTCTTTCATTCCTCTCTTCAGCCGGAAAGCGATCGACTGAAGAGAAACAACCGATATAACTCCCGAACATGAACGCTCCGTCGAAAATAGGCCCCAATTCCATCATACAAACCGTAGCCGCCCTTGAAGAGAGTTTCGGAAAAAGCGAAGCCGAAACCATACTCCGCCGCATAGGACAGGGGCACTGGATCGGCAATCTGCCGAGTGAAATGACCGAGGAATCGAAATTTCACAGCCTGGTGAGTGCTGTCGAAAAAGAGATCGGCGAAAGAAAAACCTCGGCAATCCTCGAGGAAGCGGGCCGCAGAACCGCCGCCTACCTGCTCAGGGTGCGCATTCCGGGACTTTTCCAGAAAATCCTCAAACCGCTCCCTCCGGGACTCGCATTCAGACTCTTTCTTTTCGCCATCAGCAAGAACGCCTGGACCTTCGCCGGCAGCGGCGAGTTCAGCTACACCACCGGCAAAAACCCGGAGATCAGGGTGCGGGTGACGCACCCGAGCAAACCCGTTGTGGGCAACTTCTACCTCGGAACCTTCGAAGCCCTGCTCGAAGAGCTGGTGAACCCGAACACCAGAATCAAGGCCACGATCAAAGAGCAGAACAAAAGCATACTCTGCAGCTACAGCTGCATGATCTGAGAGCACCCCGTTCAAGGGACTTATGGGACTTATGGGACTTATGGGACTTATGGGACTTATGGGACTTATGGGACTTATGGAATGAATTAAGACAGTGTTTTCGGGAATTGCAAAAACTATTCGTCCCGTTTGTCGCATTCGTCCCGTAGAACCCACACTCCGCTCTTTCCATAAACGCAAAAGCGGGCATTTTTCGCCCGCTTTTGTACTGTTGAAATCCGACAGAGCGGCGTCTTACTGCCAGCCGCCTACCATGCTGAATATCTCGCGGTCGCCGATCGGTACGGGAACGGTTGCCTGCGGATTTTCCTGCATGAGGAAATCGGCGATTTCGTTGTAAGGCACAAGGCAGTCGTCCTTTCCCGGCTGATCTTCCATGGCGAAAAGGGTTTTTCCGGCAAACCGGCTCTTGCGGATCAGTTCGTGATAGGGCACTTTGGCCAGCAGACGGGTGCCTACTTTTTCGGCAAACTGATCGAGCATATTGGTGCCTCCTCCGGTGGTGTAATCGACCCTGTTGGCTACAATGCCGGCAAGCTTGACCTTGTAGCGGACGCTTTTCTGCTGGATGGCCATGCAGAGGCGGTTCGCGGCGAAAATGCTGTCGAAGTCGTTGGTCGCGATGATGATGGCGTAGTCGGCATAGTTCAGCGGCGCGCTGAAACCGCCGCAGACCACGTCGCCGAGCACGTCGAAAAGAATGACGTCGTACTTGTCGTAGAGGCCGAGCTCCTGCAGAAGGGTAACCGATTCGCCGACAACGTAACCACCGCAGCCGCTTCCCGCCGGCGGACCGCCGGCTTCGAGACCGTCGATACCGGCAAAACCGGTTTCGATGACATCCTCAGCCGTCAGCTCCTCGTGATGAAAATCAACCTCTTCAAGAGCTTCGATAACGGTTTTCTGCAGCTTCCCCGTGATGGGAAAGGTGCTGTCGTGCTTGGGATCGCAGCCGATCTGCAGGACTTTGGCGCCCTTCAGGGCCAGAGCTGCCGAAATGTTGGCGCTTGTGGTGCTTTTTCCGATGCCGCCCTTGCCGTATACCGCTAAGACTAGACTCATAATGAAAGAGGAAAAAATGTGGTTGAATAAAATCCTTATCCGCCAAGCGACTCTTTCGCCTGCCTGAAAACATCCGCCGTAACAGAGACCTCGCCCTGCTCGCGGGCAAAGTTTTCGGTGTTCTTTCTCACCTTTTTGCGCACGAAGAACGGAACCTTTTTCAGCATGTTCTCAGCCTCGTCGGTCCAGATCATGCCATCCCCTTCCGTCGCGGCATGCGCCGGAGACGACGGGGCGGAACTTCCTGCTGCAGCGCTGTCGCGACCGTTCGAAGCGTGCGGCGCACCTTCGGACGAGGAAGCTTCGTCCTCATATTCAAGACCGGCATCGCCGAAAAAGTCGATAAGATGTTTTTCAAGACCGAGTTTGCATGAAAGGTAAACCCTGTCGGCAATGACATCGGCGCCGTCAAACCCGAAAAAGGGGTAGTAGCCGAGCAGATGGTTTTCGATATGGGTCGGCGGACAGATAACCATGCAGGGCACGTCGAGCTTGCGGCAGCTGTGGCGCTCCATCTGGGTGCCGCAGACGAGGTCCGGCATTTCATCCTCGATGACTTTCGAAACGTCCTGAAACTTGTCGGTAACCATAAGCTCACCGGGAAGATATCCTTCGAGCTCCTTGCGAACCGAGTCCGCATGGCGGTGCATGTAGGTTCCGGCTCCGATAATCTTCATGCCGAGTTCGTCGCGAAGAAACTTCACGATGCTGATGGTGTGGGTGGCGTCACCGAATACGAAGGCCCGTTTGTTGCTGAAGCTCTCCATATCGGCGGTTCTGGCAAACCAGGGCACGCCGCTTGGCGCGCTCATGCCGTCAAGCGAAAAGGCGTTGAGCTTCGGCATGCTGACTGGGGGAACACCCCGTTCAGCACCGACGGCATTGATCTGTTCGATGACGGAACGAAGCCATGCAAGGGTGGGCTCCACGCCTATCGGAGCTTCATAGATTGCCGGCATGCCGAACGTTTCGCCGAGGTATCCGGCGGCTGTCGCCCCGATCTCCCGGTAGGGAGCGATATTGAGCCAGGCGGCCGGCAGTTTCCGAAGATCCTCGATGCCTGCGCCCCAGGGAGCGACGACATTGACGGAAATTCCGAGCGTCTGCAGCATGCGCCGCAGGCTTGTAAGGTTGGCGCGAAGATGAAAACCCAGAGAGGTGAAACCGAGAAGGTTTACCGAAGGGCCGGACGTTTTTTCCTGTGCGACGGCAAACCGCTTCACCAGTTCGACGAAAAGGCCGTCGGCAGCCTCATTTTCCGACACCCTGAAAGGGTTGAGCGCATAGACCAGGAGCTTCTCTTCCGGAACGCCGGAATGGGCGGCAAGCTGATGAAGGTCTTCCTGAAGCAGCGCAGTGCTGCAGCTCGGAGCGATAACGGTAAGATCCGGGCTGTAGTGGTGGGCAACCTGCTGCAGGGTTCCGGGAAGCCTCGATACGCCCTGCGCAAGGTCTCTTCCCCGAACCACGCTGATGGAGAGGCCTGGAAAATCGGGAGTTCGTTCAAGCATGCTGTAGGTCGCCGTAATGTAATCGTCGCCCTGCGGGGCATGATAGACGGTGTGAACCCCTTTCATGCTGTTGGTGATTCGGCTGATACCATGAAGGGCTGTGCCTTCATAGAGCCAGAAAGCTAAGCGCATACTCTAATGACGTTTGTTATTGCATTTCTTTTCAGAGAATTACTCAGCGCTCGGCATGACCCCTTCAAGCCATACCTCCTTGTCGAACGCAGGCAGGTTGCTGCGGCGCTGGAGCGGTGAAACAAACAGATTGGCCAGAGATATTATTCCCGACCAGCTGTGGATGGGCACAAGCATGAACTCCATGCTCCACTTGACGATAAAGCCGTGACCGGCAAACGGATTGGCCGTCATCAGGGAGGTAACGATCAGATCCGGCTGTATGCGCTCGACATCCTCGAGCTGGCGGTGGAAATTGGGCTGCTCGACGACGCGCACGCCGGCAAGAGCCTCGAGTTCGCGCCCGAGAAATTTCTTGTTGATATAGGCGCTGCTGCATTCAACCACATCGGCTCCGGCGCTTTTGAGAAAACGTGCGAGAGGCAGTTCCATCATGGTATCGGCAGTCAGAAAAACCTTTTTGCCGCCAAGCAGCTCCGTCTGCTTCCTGATCTTCTCCCATGCGGCTTTTTCGCGGTCGCGAAGATCGACGGTAATGCCGAATTCCCTGGCAAGATCTTCCCAGAACACTCTGGTGCCGTCGGGACCGAAGGGAAAGAGTGAGTGCAGCGTGCGGGCTCCCCGTTCACGCTCCAGCTTGACGGCAACCCTTGAAAGATAGGGCTGGATAGGAGCGAGCACGGTATCGGGACCGATTGCGGGCATCCTGTCGAAACGGGATTCGGGAAGGAAACCGCCTACCGGTATGCCGAGCGCTTCCGCCTCCGCCCTGAGGTCGTCGGCCGTGGAATCGTTAACCGATCCGAGAAAAACCACGTTTTTCAGGCCGGCGGGAGCTTCGGGGCAGAAAGGCACCAGTGCGTGCAGCACCGAGTCCTCTGCCTGCGTGAAATTATAGACCAGACCGCTTGCCGGCACGAAAAGCACCGGGACGTCCGGAGTGCTGAGATGGTGGGAAAGGCCCTTGAAATCGACCTTCATGACCTCGGGTGTACATGAAGAGAGAAGAAAGATCACCGAGGGATTGTGATCGGCCTTGATTTCACGGATAATCTCTTCGAGAGTCGGCTCCTGCTTTGCAAGATCGCCCTCCTCGATCAGGGCGATGCCGAAACGGGGTTTGGCAAAAATCATCATGCCGAGCGCGTTCTGCAGGAAATGCGCGCAGGTATGGGTACCGAGAATCAGAAAAAAGCTGTCCTTGATTTTCTGATACATCCAGCCGACACAGGCAAGGCCGCAAAAACTGTGCGTAACGTTATCTTCCTTGATTATCGGAAATTCGCCGGGAACCTGCATCATGAAGTTTTTCCTCCTGAAATCGTTACCGACCGCTCCCGCTCCCAGAGGGGAACGACGCGAAAACTGCGCCTGATACGGTCAAACTTTTAGAAACTGAAGATAAAATATTTTTCGTTAATCCTGTACTCTCAGGAGTCGGCTATTTTCGTCTGAACCGAGGCGATCTTGTCGCCGAGATGCACCTGCCGGTCACGCCGGTCGTCGATTTTCATGACCGTATAGACCCGCTCCGCTCCCGTCCCGAATGCCTGCTCGTGCAGGCGTGCGGCAAGCGCAAAAAGTTCGGAGACAGGCCCCTCTACCGTGGTGCCCATGTCGTTCAGCCGGTAGCTGCAGCCGCTGCCGGCAAGCAGTTCCTGAAGGCTGGCGACAAAGGAGCTGAAACCGGAAATCCTGCCGTCGAGAGGAATTACGGTGATGTCGAGAAGTGCCATTACGGTAGCCGGAAACCCTTAACGGAAAACCGTCTCTTCGCGGCCCGGCCCGACTGAAACGAAGGTGACCGGAACATCGAGAGCGTCCTCGAGGAAGGAGACATAGTTCCGCGCCTCCGGATGCATCTCCCCGAAAGTCCTGGCATGAGCGTTCGAAGACATCCACCCTTTCAGTGTCTTGTAGACGGGCGTCACCCTGGAGAGGGTTTCGTGATCGGTCGGAAAATCGTGAATCTCCCTGCCGTCGAGCAGGTAGGAGGTGCAGACCTTTACCTCTTCGAAGGTATCGAGCACGTCGAGTTTGGTCAGCGCAATTTCGGTGACGCCGTTCAGCGTCAGTGAGTAGCGGAGCGCCACGAGATCGATCCAGCCGCAGCGGCGTTTCCGGCCTGTGGTTGCGCCGTATTCATGACCGATCCGGCCGAGACGCTCACCGGTTTCATCGAGCAGTTCCGAAGGAAATGCGCCGTTGCCGACACGGGTCATGTAGGCCTTGACGACACCGATCACCTTGCCGACATAGTTCGGTGCGATACCCGATCCCGTACAGGCTCCGCCGGATGTGGGATTTGACGAGGTCACATAGGGATAGGTGCCGTGATCGACGTCGAGCAGGCAGCCCTGGGCGCCTTCGAGCAGAACGGTTTTTCCCGCCTTGAGCTGGCGGTTGAGATAGAGCTGGGTATTGGTGATGTAGGGATCGATGATCTTGTCGAATTCGGAGTGTTCGCGCACCATATCCTCGACGTCGAACTCCTCTTTTTCGTAGATGCTTTTGAACAGCTTGTTCTTGGCGGCCAGATTCTCCCTGAGCTTCTCCTGAAGCACTTCGGGATTCAGGAGATCGACAACCCGGATGCCTTTGCGGGCAAACTTGTCTTCATAGCTCGGACCGATGCCTCTGCCTGTCGTACCGATTTTATTATCTCCCTGTGCATCTTCATGCAGCGAATCGAGCCGTTTGTGGTAAGGCATGATGAGGTGGGCGTTATGGCTGATGAACAGCCGCCCCTTTACGTCGTAGCCAAGCTCCTCTACCTTCTTGATCTCTTCGAGCAGGGCGACGGGGTCGATGACGACACCATTGCCGATAACGCAGACGCAACCCTCGTGAAAAATACCGGAAGGAATGAGATGGAGCACGACCGATTTGTTGTCGAAACAGATGGTATGGCCGGCATTGGCGCCACCCTGATACCGGACAACAATGTCATATTTTTCGGAAAGGTAGTCAACAAGCTTTCCCTTTCCTTCATCGCCGAACTGTGTTCCGACAATGACGGTAGCATTACGAGCCGGCTTAGTGAATGTTTTTGATTCCACGTCGTTTATTTTATACCGATATAGTGTTCGAAATGAGCAAGAAGCTCGTTTTTCCCCTTCCCGGAAAAAGATGAATAATTTACAATAAATTCGGCTTTAGCCGAGAAACTTTCCACAGCTCTTCTTGCCAGATGGCGTTCTTTCTGGGACAGCTTGTCGTCCTTGGTCATGATGATGCCGTATGTCCTCTGGTGGTAGTCGAGAAAGTCCATCATCTCGCGGTCGGAAGGCATGGCGGGATGACGCGCATCGACCAGCAGCAGCACGAGCGCCACCGAACGGCGTCTTTCGATGTAGGCCGAGAGCAGCTTTCCCCAGTGGGCTTTCTCCTCGTGGCCTACAGCCGCATAGCCGTAGCCGGGCAGATCGACGAAATGGATCCGGTCGTTGATCGTGAAAAAATTGATCAGTCTGGTTTTGCCGGGAGTCGAGCTGGTTTTGGCAAGCCCTTTGACTCCGGTAAGGGAGTTCAGAAGTGATGATTTTCCGACATTGGAGCGTCCGACAAAAACGATTTCCGGAAACGTCTCCTCCGGAAGACCGGAGGGTTCTGCAATACTTTTATAAAAAACCGCGCTTGTAATGTTCATGCAATGATAGGACAAAAACGATCAGTCACAGCCTTTCCCCGGCCTGAAAGGCTGCATAAAAAAGGAAGCTAAAAAACCTTGCGTTAAAAACCCAAATGTTTAACTTTCGTGAGGTTTTCCGGAAACATCAGCATATCACTTGAGGGCCGCCAATGGCATTACAGATATACAACTCTCTCTCCCGGCAGAAGGAAACGTTTGTGCCGGTTCATCCTGGAATGGCAGGCATGTATGTTTGTGGCCCGACAGTTTACGGACACGCCCATCTCGGCCATGCCAAAAGCTACGTCTCGTTCGATGTCGTGGCCCGCTGGCTTCGCCACAGCGGATACCGGGTACGGTATGTGCAGAACATTACCGATGTCGGTCACCTCACTGACGATGCCGATCAGGGAGAGGATAAAATCGCACGCCAGGCGCTCCTCGAGAAAACCGACCCGATGGAGATAGCTCAGTACTATACCCGAAGCTTTTACGACGACATGGACCGTCTTGGAGTAGAGCGGCCCAATATAGCACCCACAGCTACCGGACATATTCCCGAACAGATCGCCCTGATCGAGCGGCTGGTTGCATCGGGCCATGCCTACGAGGTGCAGG
The DNA here is from genome assembly GCF_049593655.1 of Chlorobium sp. Classification (NCBI taxonomy): domain Bacteria; kingdom Pseudomonadati; phylum Chlorobiota; class Chlorobiia; order Chlorobiales; family Chlorobiaceae; genus Chlorobium; species Chlorobium sp. The sequence goes on along the minus strand of NZ_JBAWHG010000023.1, from coordinate 42,870 downwards.
GGAACGTCTATTTCTCGGTTCACTCTTTTCCCGAATATGGCCGTCTTTCCGGCAGAACCGACCAGGATGCCCTGCAGTCGGGAACAAGGGTCGAAGTGCGAAGCGAAAAACGACACCCTTCCGATTTCGCTCTCTGGAAAAAGGCGGGTGATGAGCATCTCATGAAATGGCAATCGCCATGGGGAACGGGCTTTCCCGGCTGGCATGTGGAGTGCTCCGCCATGTCGATGAAATACCTTGGGGAAACCGTCGATATCCACGGCGGCGGCATGGAAAACAAGTTCCCCCACCACGACTGTGAAATTGCCCAGTCGGAAGCCGTCACCGGCAAGCCTTATGTGCGCTACTGGATGCACAACAACATGGTGACCGTCGGCGGTATCAAAATGGGGAAGTCCCTGAAGAACTCGGTCAACCTGAAGGATCTGTTCCGGGAAACCCCGCCGATGGTTATCCGCTTTTTCATCCTGCAGTCGCACTACCGTTCGCCTCTCGATTTTTCCGAAACGGCAATCAGGGCCTCCTCTTCAGGACTCGAAAAACTCCAGGATACCCGGAAAAGGCTGCTTGAAACCGCACCGGGAAGCGGAAGCCTCGATATTGCCGCATTCGCCGGAAGGTTTACCGAGGCCATGGACGACGATTTCAACACCCCCCTGGCGATTGCGGTGCTTTTTGATTTTTCGAAAACCATCAATGCAGCACTCGACAGGCCCGAGGGACTCTCAGCGGCAGCGATAGCCGATGCGACGGCTTTTCTGGACACCTTTGCAGGCACTGTTCTGGGCATCATGGATTCCGGCGCCGAAAAGGGCTCTCCGGCATCGGAAGAGAGCCGGCTGGCGCTTGAAAAAACGGTTGCCATTCTGCTCGACATGCGGCTCGAAGCCAGAAAAAACAAGGATTTCGCTCTGAGCGACCGTATCAGGGACCAGCTGCTCGAAGCCGGCATCGAGGTGAAAGACACCAGGGAAGGCTCCTCCTGGCTGCTTAAATCCTGAGGGAAGGTCTGTCTTCCCTACAGATACTCCTCGCCGTTCTCCCTTCTCAGCCGGTCGACAGCCGGGGGAACCTTGTGCGACTCCCCTTTGGCGCAGATCAGAAGGGCATCGCCGGTATCGACGACGATCAGGTCGCTGACTCCTATCAGGCAAACCGCTTTTCCCTTCGGCGCTCTGAGAAACACTCCGGAGCTCTCCCCGCGCACCACGTCAAGCTCGCAGGCATCCCTGACGCTCTCGATGCCGGAAGCGACCTTCGCCACCTCGTCCCAGTTTACGAGATCCGTCCATCCGAAATCTCCGGGAATCATGAAAACCGGATCGGCTTTTTCCATAATCCCGTAATCGATCGAGACGGGATGAACCCAGCTGTAGACATCCTCGATAACCTCGTTCTCGCTGGCGGAGCCCAGTGCGCCATAAATGGCGAGCAGGTCCCTGTAGAGCTCGGGCATCGAGCGCCGGAACTCCCGGCAGATCGCATCGATATGCCAGATGAAAATCCCGCTGTTCCAGAAAAAGTCCCTGCTTTCAAGAAAGCGGACGGCTGTGGGATAATCGGGTTTTTCCGCAAAGGTTTTCACCCGGAAAAGCGTGATGCCGGAACTTCCCCCGGCACAGTCGTCAGCATCAAGGCGCTCGGCAGTCTGAATGTAGCCGTAATCGGTTTCCGGAGAGGCGGGAACCACACCAATGGTGACAAGCCCCGTTTTCAAGGCGGCCACGCGGATGGCCGCACAGAGAATACGCGAAAAAGCCCCGGCATCCCCCACATGATGGTCAGACGGAAGCACCACGATTACCGCATCGGGGTCCCTCTTTTTGATATGTGCCGTAGCCAGCGCGATACAGAGTGCCGTATTGCGGGCGGATGGCTCGGCAATGATGTTGTCCGGACTGATTTCAAGGCCGGAGGCGACAAGGCACTCCCTGCCCTCCCTGCCGGTAACAATCAGGGTTCGTTCGGGAGGGACAATCCCGGCTATCCTCTCGAGGGTACTGGCGATCATGCTTCCCTCACCGAACAGATCAAGGCATGCTGCAGGTTTTTTCCGTCTGAAAGCCGGCCAGAGCGCCTTGGCCGGTCCTCCGGCCATGATAACGGCGTAAACGGAGTTGCTGGATGCAATGTTCATGGCTGTAAGACTCAGGGTATCGGAAGTATGGTTCCCTTTTTACCGATAACGCCCGGCGAGACCTTCATCGTTCAGCCTCCGGCTGAATTGCATGGAGGGGCAACGGGTATTTGTCATTGAGCTTAAAAAGTCTTTTTTTCCAGTTACCAATCCCGGTAATCAATAAACCGTTACGATGAAACGTCACCCGGAGGAACTCGATGCGCTGAAGGAACTCTGCCATCAGGAGAAGATGGAGTTAAGCGACCTGCAGTACGAACTGCTTGCGGGCTATGCTGTGCTTCTCGAGCAGTGGAACAAAAAAATCAACCTTATCAGCCGGAAGGAGGACGCTCCGGTTGTCGTCAAGCATATTTTTCACTCCCTGCTTATGGGGCTTTTTCATCCCTTCGGTGCGGGTGAAAAGGTACTCGATCTGGGCACGGGCGGTGGATTGCCGGGAATTCCCCTGGCCATCGCATGGCCTGAAACCCGGTTTCTGCTCGTCGACTCCACAGGAAAAAAAATAGCCGCATGCCAGGCCATGCTCAAAGAGCTCGGCATCAGCAACGCGGTAGCCGTACATTCGAGGGTGGAGGAGCTGAAAGGACTTTCTTTCGATACGGTGCTCAGCCGTCAGGTTGCGCAACTGGAACAGCTTTGCGCCTATGCCTGCCGTTTTCTGAAGCCCGATGGTGTGCTGATATGCCTGAAAGGAGGAAACCTCGAGGAGGAAATACGGACAGCACTCGAAGCCAGGCTTGTCCATCATGGATTTCCTGCCCGTATCGAACACTTCCCGATAAGCGGGTTCAGCCCGTTTTTTGCTGAAAAAGAGATAGTCATTGCCCGGAGGTAAGAAAACCGTCCGGGCAATGACTATCAACTTTTCTATTGAGCGAAAGACCTGGGTCTCCCGATTACTCTCCGGCTGAGGCCGTTGCTGCCGCTGCTTCGGTTTTCTTCGAACCCTTGACGCGCTTTGCACGGTCCTGCTTGCCCGACTGCGGCTGCTTCGAAGGAGCTTCGGCATAATCCACCAGCTCGATAACCGCCATCTTGGCAGCATCGCCGAAACGCGGAGCGAGTTTGATGATACGGGTATATCCGCCGTTGCGGTCACCGATCTTGGAAACGATCTCTTCGAAAAGCATTTTCACGGCGTCCTTGTCGCGGATGCTTTTGAAAATCTCCCGCTGTGCATGAACGGTTCCCTTGCGGGCTTTCGTGATAATCTTCTCTATGACCTTTCTGGTCTCCTTGGCTTTCGCTTCCGTTGTTTCGATACGTTTGTAAACCAGCAGCTGGGTAGACAGATTGGACAGGGTTGCCTTTCTATGAGCTGCGGTTCTTCCGAGTTTTCTTGCCGGCTTGACTTTACGCATGACTGATTCCTGATCTCAAAAATTCAAAAATAATCCAGTTAATTAGTTACCCTTTCATCTGATACTTGGTAATATCCATACCAAATTTCAGATCGAACTTCTCGAGCTGCTCCTTGAGCTCCGTCAGAGACTTCTTGCCGAAGTTCTTGTAGTTGAGCAGTTCATCCTCCTTGCGGGAGACAAGGTCACCGATGGTATCGATCTCGGCAAGACGGAGGCAGTTGTGCGAACGTACCGAAAGATCGAGATCCTCGATCTTGGTGTTGAGCAGCTTGCGCATGTTCTCGAACTCGTCGTCCTGCTGCTTGTATTCCTCTTCGGTGAATTCCTCCTCGGTCGGCGAGAAGTTGGCGAAAAAGGTGACATGTTCGTTGATGATCTTGCCGGCAAGACTGATGGAGTCGTCAGGCGTGATCGACCCGTCGGTTTCGACATCGAGAATCATCTTCTCGTAATCGGTACGCTGACCGACGCGGGTATTCTCTACCGTGAACTTCACGTTCCTGATAGGAGTGAAAATGGCATCAATGGCAATAAAGCCTATAGGCATGCCGTCGGGGCGGTTCTCTTCGGAAGGAAGATAACCCCGGCCTCTGCCGACGAAAATATCTATTTTCAGGGTCGAACCCTCATTGACGGTGGCAATATGGAGGTCCTTGTTGAGTACCTCGAATTCACCCTCCTGGGCAACAATGTCTCCGGCAGTAAACTCTCTGGGGCCGACAAGCACAAGCGATGTCTTGCAGTTCCTCTTGCAGCTTGAGCGAAACCTTACTTTTTTCAGATTCAGCACGATCTCCGGAACATCCTCCCTGACACCATCTATGGTAGAGAACTCGTGAAAAACACCATCCACCTTCAGACCCGTAATTGCAGTTCCGGGAAGAGAAGCAAGCAACACCCGACGCATCACGTTACCAAGCGTCACCCCGTATCCTCTCTCGAGAGGCTGCGCAATGAACCGTCCGTAGCTGTCCGTATGTGTAGCTTCGTCAACCTCTATTTTAGCAGGCATCTGCATCTGGTATATCATAGTCATTTATACCTTGGGGTTCATTAAAATCACTTGGAGTATAACTCAACAACAAGCTGCTCGTTAAACGGCTCCTGAATATCTTCACGTTCGGGAACACTCAGAAAAACGGCTTTCTGGTTAGCCTTGTCCACCTGGACCCACGAAGGAAAACGCGATTCCGGAGCCTTGCTCAGGGAATCGGTAACCGCACCCATATTGCGGCTTTTCTGGCGGAATTCGATCAGATCGCCAGGAGCGACCAGATAGGAAGGAATATTGACTTTCTTCCCGTTGATGAGCAGATGACCATGGGAAACAAGCTGACGTGCAGCTGCTCGTGAGGCGGCAAAACCGGAACGGTAAACCACATTATCGAAACGTCTTTCAAGAAGCTTGACAAGGTTGTCGCCGGTAACGCCTCTCTGGGCTACAGCTTTCTTGTAGTAGTTTCTGAACTGCTTCTCGAGAATACCGTAGAGATACTTCATCTTCTGCTTTTCTCTGAGCTGCAGCGCATACTCCGAAACCTTTCCTTTTCTGGACTGTCCGTGCTGACCCGGAGCGAAAGGCCTTCTTTCAAGATATTTTTCAGCTTTCGGCGAAAGCGCAATACCTAACCTGCGGGATACTTTTGTTATTGAGCCTCTAAATCTTGCCATATCAATTGCTTCATTGAAATTCTATGAATAAATAAAATCAGACCCTTCTGCGTTTTGGAGGTCTGCAGCCGTTGTGAGGCAACGGAGTGATATCCTTGATGGAACGGACCTCGAGGCCTGCTCCCTGCAGCGCCCTGATTGCCGCATCTCTTCCGGCGCCCGGCCCCTTGATGAAGACCTGGACATTTCTCATGCCGAGATCGAATGCCTCTTTTGCAGCGGCTTCGGAGGTCACCTGGGACGCGTAGGGGGTATTCTTTTTAGAACCCCTGAAACCGTTCTTGCCGGCGCTTGACCAGGAGACCGTATTGCCCAGCACGTCTGTAATCGTCACCATGATATTGTTGAACGATGCCTTGATATGGACGACGCCTTCCGGGGTAACCTTTACTTTTTTCTTTTTCCTGCTTACTGTTGCCATGAGCTTACACTCTTATAGTATCAATGTTGATGTATTGCTGCTACTACTTCTTCGTCGCCTTCTTCTTGCCTGCGACAGTCTTGCGCTTGCCTTTTCTGGTTCTGGCATTGGTCTGCGTCCGCTGTCCGCGAACGGGAAGCGATCTCCGGTGGCGAAGCCCCCTGTAGCAGCCGATGTCCATCAACCGCTTGATGGCAAGCTGCTGCTCGCCTCGGGCCTGACCCTCAACCTTGTAATCCTCGGCAATAATCTCTCTTATTGCATGCGCCTCTTCGTCGTTCAGCTCGGAAATCTTCCTTTCGGGAGCAATACCCGCCCTCTGCAGAATACTTTCGGCAGAAGTTCTTCCGATACCATAAACATGCGTTAAAGCAATGACCGCGTGTTTGTTCAGCGGCAAATTTACCCCAGCTATCCTCATATGCTCTTTGTAGTTCTATTGATTATTTCTGAAGATCAACCCTGGCGCTGCTTGTGGCTCGGATTAACTTTGCAGATCACGAAACGCTTTCCTTTACGTTTGATGATACGGCAGTGCTCACAACGCTTTTTGATGGAAGAATATATTTTCATATTTGACCCCGCATGCAATAATTAACTCGTCTGTCTATCGAAAAATCTGAAAGGCTTGTAATGTAAAAAAAATAGTCCAAAGTATCAACAGATGATTGTTGATTTTTCATCAGTTATTTGTACCGGTAGGTAATGCGGCCTTTGGAGATGTCGTAGGGTGATATCTGTACTTTGACCTTGTCGCCCGGCAGGATCCTGATGTAGTGCATCCTTATCTTTCCCGATACATGCGCAAGCACCTCAAGCCCGTTTTCAAGCTTTACCTTGAACTGGGCATTGGGCAGCGCATCCACGATCACGCCTTCAATCTCGATTGCTTCTTCTTTGGCCAACAGTATACTCCTTTGAATTCAATGATTTGTTCGAGAACCGTCAGGACAGTTTCTTTTCAAGTAACGAGCGTGTCAGCACTTCTGCTTTCCCCGCCCTGACGATGACCGTATGCTCGAAATGCGCCGACGGTTTCCCGTCCTCGGTGACGGCAACCCATCCGCCTCGCTTGCTGACCGCCCTGCGGGAACGCCCCATGGCGATCATCGGTTCGATGGCAAGCGCCATTCCCGTTCTCAGCCTCACTCCGGTATTGCGTTTTCCGTAATTGGGAACGGCCGGGTCCTCATGAAGTTCGCTGCCGATTCCATGGCCGACCATATTTTCGATGACGCTGAAACCGAAAGAACGGGCATGCGTCTCAACTGCCGCCGAAATATCGTGCAGTCTGTTTCCTTCTATGGCCTGCGCTATGCCCAGTTCGAGAGACTCCCGGGTAACATCGACAAGAAGCTGCACTTTTTCGTCAATGGCGCCGAGCACGAATGTCCTGGCCGCGTCGCCGTGATAACCTCCCTTGTACACACCGCAATCCACCGAAACGATGTCCCCTTCGCGAACGATGCGTTTTGCGCTCGGTACGCCGTGCACAACCTCTTCATTGATGGAAACGCAGAGCGTTGCCGGATAGGGCGTGACATCGGGGTCCCCCTCCGGGGCATAATTCAGAAAACTCGGTACTGCCTGATGATCCCTTATGAACTCTTCGGCCATGCGGTCGAGCTGCATGGTCGTCATGCCCGGTCTGATCTCCTGTTCGAGCAGATCGAGAACCATTGCCGTCAGGGACCCGGACTCCCGCATAAGCTCGATTTCACGCTCGCTTTTTATGGTGATCATAAGGCGTGTCCCTTAGGGCCTCTGACGGCCCCTTGTTTTACCCGACTTCATGAATCCGTCGTAGTGCCGCATGAGCAGGTGACTTTCGACCTGCTGGAGGGTATCGAGCCCTACACCGACAATGATAAGCAGGCTGGTACCGCCGAAAAACTGCGCAAAACCCGGTGTCACATTGGCGAACTTGGTAAGAAAAGTCGGCAGTACGGCGATGATCGCCAGCGAAATGGCCCCCGGAAGGGTTATGCGTGTAAGAATATTGTCGATGAAATCCGCCGTGCTTTTGCCTGGGCGCACACCGGGTATGAACCCGCCCTGGCGTCGCATGGTATCGGCAACCTCTTTGGGATTGAACGCGATAGCGGTATAGAAATAGGTGAAGAAAACGATCATGGTGCCGAATATCAGCGCATGCAGCCATGAGTCATACGACAGTGCCTTGGCAACACCCTGCATCACCTCGTTTTCAGGAAAAAAGGAGAGAAATGTTCCGGGAAGGAACATGATGGACTGCGCGAAAATGATGGGCATGACGCCTGCGGTGTTGATGCGCATGGGTATGTACTGGGTGCTTCCGCCATACACTTTCCTGCCGACGACACGCTTGGCATGCTGAACGGGAATCCTGCGGGTACCGACGGTCAGGACAACCACAAAGGCCACAATGGCTGCCATCATGGCAAGGATGATGATCTCGACGATCCAGTTCTTGCTGCCCAGCGAAACCGAACGGAACTCGGCCACCAGCGCCTGGGGAAAGCGGGCGAGAATACCGATCATGATGATAAGCGAAATGCCGTTGCCTATGCCTCTTTCGGTAATGCGCTCACCGAGCCACATGACGAACACCGTCGAAGCGGTAAGCATGACAACCGCAGTAAAGGTGAAAAACCACCCGGGATCGGGAACGACAGCCGTCCCGAACGAAGCCGGACTGGACAGGCTCACGCTCACCCCCCATGCCTGAAGAGCGGCGATAAGCACGGTTCCATACCTGGTCATCTGGTTGATCCGCTGACGTCCCTCCTCACCCTCTTTCTGCAGCTTCTGCACATAGGGCGTGACGGCACCGAGGAGCTGAACGATGATGGAGGCGGAAATGTAGGGCATGATGCCGAGAGAGAAAATCGAAGCCCTTGCAAATGCACCGCCGACAAACAGATCGAAAAGCCCGAAAAGGTCATTGGAGTGAGCCGGAGATGCGCCCGCTACGGCAGACGCATCGACACCCGGTATCGTAATGTGGGAACCAAGCCTGTAGATAAACAGGAGAAGTAGGGTATAGAGTATCCGCTGCCGAAGCTCAGGGATTTTATTGATGTTGCGTATACTTTCGGTAAGCTTCATAACGGCTCAGGCGATATTCAGGACTTTGCTGATTTCTTGACTCTCTTGACAAGCGGAGCTTTCTGTTTCAGGAGAGCTTCCTCAACCGTGAGATCCACAATTTTCGAAGCCTCTTCAAGGGTGCGGTATGCTTTGGTAACCGAGCCGCCGGCCTTGACGATCTTTTCCTCTGCGCTCTTGCTGAAGAAGTGCGCGGTTATCTTGACCGGCCTGGTAAGCTCGCCATTGCCGAGAATCTTGAAATAATCAGCATAACTCGCATTGCACAGGGCCTTCAGATCCAGTACGGAGATTTCCGTCCCGTCAATCAGACCTTCCTCGATCCACGCTTCGATCTGGGAGACATTGAGCGTCCTGACCGATTTTCTGTCCGGCGGCGTAAAGCCGAACTTCGGAAGTCTGCGGTAAACCGGAATCTGACCGCCTTCGTTGATCGGCCTCTGGTAGCCGCTTCTCGCCTGCTGGCCTTTGTTACCCTTGCCGGCAGTGGTACCGTTACCGGAACCCTGTCCGCGACCAACACGTTTTCTGTTTTTTACCGCGCCTTTTGCAGGACGGAGTGAACTTAAATCCATGATCTCAATTCCCTACTTGCTATTAGTAAAATCTTAAAGCTCTTCGACCTTGACAAGATGCTGTACAACCCTGATCTGACCGCGCAGGCAAGGATTGTCCTGCCGTTCAACGGTGTAGTTCGGACGGCCGAGACCGAGCGCCTTGATCGTCTCTTTCTGTTTTTTCGTACACCCGATCACGCTGCGAACCTGGGTTATCCGTAATGTTTTATCACTCATGTCTCTACTTTCTTCTTTTTAGCTTTCAAAAACCTCTTTAAGGCTCTTCGACCTTCTTTCGGCTACATCCATGGCATCCGACATGCTCTGCAAACCCTTGATCGCGGCTTTGACGACATTGTGCGGATTCGAAGAACCGAGCGACTTGGTAAGCACGTCGTGAACGCCGGCCATCTCGAGTACCGCTCTTACGGCGCCACCTGCAATCAGCCCGGTACCGGGAGTTGCGGGCTTCATCAGCACTTTTGCCGAACCGTATTTGGCAATCACCTGATGCGGAATGGTCCCCTTGATGATCGGAACCTTGATGACGTTTTTCTTGCCGTCCTCGACACCCTTGGCTATAGCGTCCTGAACCTCGTTGGCCTTGCCGAGACCGTAGCCGACATGGCCTTCCTTGTCTCCGACAACGACGATCGCGTTGAACCCGAACCGTTTACCGCCTTTTACAACCTTTGCCGTCCTGTTGATGTGAACCAGCTTTTCCTTCAGATTCAATTCTCCGGGCCTGATATTCTTATTAGCAGATATTTTCGACATGTAACTTTCTCTATTGAAAGGTTTTTAAAAGACCAGACCAGCTTCCCGCGCACCATCGGCCAAAGCCTTGACCCTGCCGTGGTAGCGGAATCCGTTTCTGTCGAAGACGACGTTCGTTATCCCCTTGGCCCCTGCCTTTTCGCCAATCTGCATTCCAACAAGACGGCAAACCTCGGTTTTTGTGCCTTCAAGAGCCTTGTTTTCCTTTGACATGCTCGATACGGACAAAATGGTCTTGCCGTTATCGTCGTCAATCAGCTGCGCATAGACCTGCGACAGGCTGCGGTAAACGCAAAGTCTCGGTTTCGACTCGGTGCCATGGACCTGCGCCCTGCTTCTGTCCTTGATTTTCTGCCTGCGAGAGGCCTTATCGATTTGACTCATTCTCTTCAACCCTAAAAATGTTATTGCCTGACTGTTATAGCTTTCTTTCCGGCTATTACTTACCGGCCGCCTTGCCTTCCTTGCGGCGGATTACCTCACCTTCGTATTTGATGCCTTTTCCACGGTACGGTTCAGGCTTCCTGAACGAACGGATCTTGGCGGCGACCTGTCCGACAAGAGCCTTGTCTATGCCGCTGATAAGAATGGTCGTCTGATCGGGAACCTCGATCTGGATACCTTCGGGAGCCTTGAAATAGATCATGTGCGAATAGCCGAGCGTAAGGGCCAGCAGATCGTTTTTCAGCTCGGCGCGGTAACCGACACCGGCAATTTCGAGTTTTCTGGTAAATCCTTTCGTGACGCCCTCGACCATGTTGCTGATAAGCATGCGGTAAAGGCCGTGCATCGCCCTTGATTTTTTGGTGTCATCGACTCTCTGCACCGTAACAACGCCGTTCTCTTCCTGCACGTTGACCTGCGGAGTCAGTTCCTGCTCAAGCGCGCCTTTGGGTCCGGTCACCTTGATGTTGGCATCACTGATCTCTATCCTGGCCTGACCAGCCAGGGGAATCGGCATTTTTCCTATTCTTGACATGATATTCTTGTACGCTTTGGCTTATGAATTAATAGATGCGGAAGAGGATTTCACCGCCTACGCCCTTCTCACGGGCCTCTTTATCGGTAATGATACCCTTCGACGACGAAAGGATATAGAGTCCGAGGCCGCCAAGGTATTTCCTGATATCCTTTCCCTGATACACCCTTCTTCCCGGCTTGCTTACCCTGGTGATCTCACGGATAGCCGGCTCGCCTGCCGTCGAATATTTCAGCTCGACGCGAATAAACGGAAACTGCTCGGTAGTGATGACCGTAAAGTTTTTTATATATCCTTTTTCCACAAGCAGTTGAGAGATATTCTCCCTGAGCTTGGAATACGGAATATCGGTAGTCTTGTTTTTTGCTCTCCCCGCGTTTCTGATGCGGGTGATATAATCTGCAATAGAATCCGTTACAGGCATAGCTAACGTTGGTTACTTTCAAAAATGAACAAATCTCTCTCTCTTGTCTGTAATACTGAACAACTTACCAGCTTGCCTTCCTGACTCCCGGAATCTTCCCTTCAAGGGCAAGCTTGCGGAACATCTGGCGGCAAAGCCCGAATTTCTCATAAACACCTCTTCCACGGCCTGTAAGGACACAGCGGGTTCTCACCCTTGTTGCAGAACTGTCTCTCGGCAGCTTGCGGAGCGCTTCGTAATCACCGGCTTTAAGCAGCTCCTCACGCTTGGCAGCATATTTCTCTACAAGCTTTTTCCTTTTTTCATTCCGTGCAATAACGCTTTTCTTGGCCATCTCGGGTTTCCTGAATAAGTTAGTTGTTCTTCTTTTTGAACGGCATACCAAGCTCGGAAAGCAGTACATACGCCTCTTCGTCGGTTGCTGCCGACGTCACGAACGTGACGTCCATACCTGAAATCCTCGGTACCTTGTCGATATCGATTTCCGGGAAAATGATCTGCTCCCTGATACCGGTGGTATAGTTGCCGCGTCCATCAAAACTGGTATCGTTCAGTCCGCGGAAGTCACGGATTCTCGGAACGGCAAGACTGACAAAACGGTCTAAAAACTCGTACATGGTCTTTCTGCGGAGCGTCACCCGGCAACCGATGGCCTGGTTCTCGCGCAGTTTGAAGTTCGAAATGGCTTTTCTCGACTTGCGGATCTGCGGCCTCTGACCGGTGATCTGGGCAAGTTCCGCCATGGCGGTCTCGAGCAGCTTCGGCTCGGCTGCAGCCTCTCCGATACCGATATTGATGGCGATCTTCTGCAGCTTCGGCACCATCATGATATTCTTGTACTGGAACCGCTCCATGAGCTTGGGAACAACATTTTCCCTGTAGAAGGTTTCAAGGCGGGCTTCGACGGTTTCGACGGGTGCGTTTTCTTTGTTTTTCGTCATTATTTTCTTTCAGTTACCGGGATGGTCTTGGTCATCCTTTCTTATAAAATACAGATACTTTCTAGCTCTTCTTCACATTGGAAGCATGAATCGGGAATTCTCTCTCGATAATCGAACCCTGCGGGTGGCTCTGGGTCGGCTTCATGTGGCGTTTTCTGATGTTGACGCCCTCCACGATCACCCTGCATTTCTGCGGATACACCTTCAGTATCTTTCCAGCCTTGCCCTTATCGTTCCCGCTGATGACAACGACGTTGTCGTCTTTCCTGACATGCAGCTTGACGTTATGCAGCTTTGCCTTTTTATTAATCCCTGTTTTCATTTTTCACTGATATGATAGTATTCATAAAATCCTGAGCGGGAGACGAGACTCGAACTCGCGACCAACAGCTTGGAAGGCTGTGACTCTACCAACTGAGTTACTCCCGCTTGAAGCTTTCACAGAACTTCAGGCGCCAAAGATACGATTTTCATATATTTTCTGTCGCGCAATTCTCTGGCAACGGGTCCGAAAATTCGGGTACCTCTTGGTTCCCCCTGCGCGTTGAGCAGTACGACTGCGTTTTCGTCGAACCTGATGTAGGATCCGTCCTTTCTTCTCTGTTCTTTCACGCAGCGGACAACAACCGCTTTGCAGACATCTTTCTTCTTGACAACTCCGCCCGGCACAGCCGCTTTCACCGATACGATGACCTGGTCACCCAGTCCGGCATAACGCCTTCCGGTACCGCCGAACACATGGATACAGCGAACTTTCTTCGCTCCGCTGTTATCTGCAACAACCAGATTAGTTTCTTTCTGGATCATCCTGTTTCAAACTTTTTAATGTATAAAGAATCCCTTCTTACCTGGCCTTCTCAATGATTTCGACGAGACGGCAGCTTTTCCTTTTGCTCAGCGGCCTGCATTCGACAACTTTAACCAGATCACCGATACCTGCTTCATTGTTCTCGTCATGCGCCATAAGCCTGGTCGTCTTCTTGAAGTACTTCTTGTAGACCGGGTGCTGAACCCTGCGCTCAACAGCAACGACGATCGCCTTGTCCATCTTGTCGCTGATAACCTTTCCCTGCCAGCTCTTCTTTCGTCCCCTTGCTGCAGCATGCTGTTCCATTGCGGCAGCGCCTGTTTTGTTTTCTTCCATTGATATCGTAAACCGTTTGTTGTTGCCTTGTTCAGTTCTGCCCGGATTCTGCAGCGTTGAGTTTATGGAGCTGTGTTTTCATGCGGGCGATATCACGCCGTGAATTCCGGAACACCATCGGGTTCTGCGGCAGCTCTATCACCTTGAAGAAATTGATATCGGCAAGCCTGTCCTCAAGCTGACGGATCCTGTCGATGAGCTCCTGCCGGCTCAGTGCCGCGACTTCATATTTTTTCATAGTTATAATCCTCTTCTGGAATTTGTTGTTCGGTTATCCCTCGTAATCAGGACGGACAATAAACTTCGTCTTGATCGGCAGCTTCTGCGCTGCGAGCCTGAAGGCTTCGGTCGCAATCTCTTTCGACACGCCTTCGGCCTCGAACATGACTCTTCCCGGCTTGACGACGGCTACCCAGAATTCGGGAGAACCTTTACCGGAACCCATGCGGGTTTCGGCAGCCTTCTTCGTTACCGGTTTGTCGGGAAATATCCTGATCCAGATCTTGCCATCTCTTTTCATGTACCTGTTCATGGCCACACGCGCCGCTTCGATCTGGCGGCTGGTGATCCACGCAGGCTCAAGAGCCTTCAAACCGAAAGAACCGAAAGACACCATCGTTCCACGTCCGGCATTGCCTTTCATGCGGCCACGCTGCGTCTTTCTATACTTAACTCTCTTTGGCATTAACATACCGACAACTCCATTCTGTTTCTGATTATAATGTATATGTCATTATGCGCGCTTGGTGCGGCGACGGCGTTTGCTGCGAGGGTCGCGAGGCCTGGATTTCGAATCCTGCCGGCGATCCTTCATACGCTTCATCTCGTCCTCTTCGATGGCGTCGATACGCTGAACGAGCACTTCACCCTTGTACACCCATACCTTGATACCGATCGTGCCGGCGATGGTATGCGCGGTAACGCTTGCATAGTCGACGTTGGCGCGGATGGTGTGAAGAGGAATCTTGCCCTCCTTGTACTGCTCCGCCCTTGCAATTTCTGCGCCACCGAGACGGCCGGCGCATCTGATCCTGACGCCTTCGGCTCCGGCACGCATCGCCTGCTGGATAGCCTGCTTCATGGCTCTTCTGAAAGAGACGCGATTCTCGAGCTGGTAGGCAATGTTGTCGCCGATCAGCTGAGCCTCGATTTCCGGCTTCACCACTTCGACCACGTCGATCTTCACCTCTTTGCCGGTAATGCGGGTAAGCTCCTGGGAGAGATTGTTGATCTCTTCACCTTTTCTGCCTACAACGGCACCCGGACGGGCGGCGTATATATTGATCTTGATGTGCTTGGTCGTTCTTTCGATAACGATACGGGCAATACCGGCTTTCTCTCTTTTCAGCCTTGCCAGCACATAGTTGCGGATCACATGATCCTGCTTGATCTTTTCCGAAATAACCGGGCTGTCGTCGTACCAGCGAGAAGTCCAGTCCTTGATAATTCCAAGCCTGAATCCAGTAGGATTAACTTTCTGACCCAATGTTCTCTCCTTGTTTAATTTATTTACTGGATTGCTTAACCTTATCGACGATGACAGTCAGGTGATTCGAACGCTTGCGAACCCTGTATGCGCGTCCCATCGGAGCAGGAAGCATTCTTTTTAGTGTGGTGCCCTGATCAACGAACACTGCCTTGACGACAAGCTCCTGATCGCTGACGCGCTCATCCGGATTCAGCTGCGCATAGTTCGCTACAGCAGACTTCAGGGTCATCATGACGTTTCTTGAAGCGCTTTTGGTAGAGTTCAGAAGAATAGCCTTTGCCTGATCGACCTGTTTGCCACGAACGAGGCCTGCCACAAGACGCATTTTTCTCGGCGATGTTGGCGTATGACGTAATATTGCTTTAGCTTGCATGGTAATCTTACCCTTTCGCGTTATTCAGTTATTTTTTCCTTGGTGCTGAGCCGCCTTTTTCAGCCTTTCCGCCGGCATGACCGCGAAACGTCCTTGTAGGGGCGAACTCTCCAAGCTTGTGGCCAACCATATTGTCACTGACATACACCGGAACATGGGTCTTGCCGTTATGTACGGCAACGGTGTGCCCTACAAAATCAGGTGAAATCATTGAACTTCTGGACCAGGTTTTGACAACCTTCTTTTCACCCTTGGTGTTTAAATCAAGAATCCGTCTTTCCAGCTTGAAATCAATGAACGGCCCCTTCTTAAGTGATCTTGGCATACTTTCTCTGCTTGTTATAATTAAGCGCTACAGTTACTTGGCATTCCTGCCGCGGACGATGAGCTTTGACGATGCTTTCTTTTTGTTTCTCGTTTTCAGACCCTTGGCAAGCTGTCCCCACGGTGACTTCGGATGCCTTCTTCCACCGCCGGACTTCGATTTGCCTTCACCACCACCCATCGGATGATCGACCGGGTTCATGGCCATACCTCTTGTCTGCGGGCGGATTCCAAGCCAGCGGCTTCTTCCCGCTTTGCCAAGCACGATGTTCTCGTGATCGGAATTGCCTACGACACCGATAGTTGCACGACACTCGACCCTGACCTTGCGGATCTCTCCGGAAGGAAGTCTCAGGGTTGCGTAATCTCCTTCACGGGCTGCAAGAACAGCGAAAGCGCCTGCCGAACGTACGATCTGTCCACCCTTACCGGCCTTCATTTCCACATTGTGGATATCGGTTCCCAGAGGGATGTTCTTCAGCGGCATGGTGTTGCCGGTCTTGATCTCGACCTTCTCGCCGCTTTCAACCCTGTCGCCAACATTCAAACCTTTCGGGGCGAGAATATAACGTTTTTCTCCGTCATTGTAATGCAATAATGCAATTCTTGATGAACGGTTCGGATCATATTCGATGGAAGCAACCTTGGCGGGAATGCCGTCCTTGTTCCGCTTGAAGTCAACGATGCGGTAATGCCTCTTGTGGCCGCCGCCTCTGTGCCTCGATGTTTTTCTTCCCGCGCTGTTGCGGCCGCCGCTTTTCTTGAGCGGTACGAGAAGACTTTTTTCCGGCTCACTTTTTGTGATCTCGTCAAATCCAGGGTATGACATGAACCGTGACCCTGGTGTTATCGGCGCTAATTTCCTGATTGCCATTGCAATTATAATCTATCCTTGTTGTGTATTCTATCCTTCGCCCTTCTGTGCAGAACCGGAGTAATAGTCGATCGACTGTCCATCTGCAAGAGTGACGATCGCTTTTTTCCAGTCACTCTTCTTTCCGGCTATCAACCCTTTCCGGGTATACTGCCGCTTCGCCTTGCCAAGGCAGTTCACGGTACGAACTGAAGTAACAGTCACGCCGAACTTGTTCTGGACAGCGTTCCTGATATCGATTTTATCTGCATCCGGCTTGACGACAAACACATACTGACCTTTCTTTTCGGTCAGGCCTGTGCTTTTTTCCGTTAACCACGGCCGTAACAACGGGTTTTTCATCTCATTCACTCCTGTTTACTGGAAACCTGCAATTACCCTAAAGTATCCTCTATTTTTTTCAATGCGCCCTTCTGGAAGACAATCGCCTGACTGTCAAGAATATCGTAGGTCGACGCCTTTTCAGCCGTCATGATATTGAGTACCTCGATATTTTTTCCCGAACGGGCCATGACCATATCGTACTCGGGAGTCAGCATGAGGGTTTTCTTCTCTGCGAGACCGAGATTTTTCAGAATATCGGCAACCGGCTTCGTCTTTATCTGTTCGAGCCTGAAATCCTCCACAACAAGAATCTGGCCGGCAAGCGCCTTGGCGCTGAGCGCCGAACGGCGGGCAAGCTGCTTGACCTTCTTGTTGACCTTCTGTTCGTAGCTGCGCGGCTGGGGACCGAAAATGGTTCCGCCTCCGCTCATCAGCGGCGAACGGGTAGAACCCTGACGGGCGTTACCAGTGCCTTTCTGGCGATAGGGCTTTCTTCCGCCTCCACGCACTTCAGCACGGGTTTTGGCTTTATGCGTTCCCTGCCTTCTGTTTGCAAGTATCGCCTTGACATCGAGATACATTGCATGTTCAGATATTTCAGCGCCGAAAATTTCATCACTGAGCGTAACAACTTCCCCTGTTTCAGTGCCGCCGGTATTTAAGACTTTAAGTTCCATAACTTCGTGCAATCAGCGTTTACTTTTTTGTAGAAACAATCTTTACGTAGGAGTTCTTTGCGCCCGGTACTGCACCTTTAACTACCAGCAGATTGGATTCCGGCATGATCTTGACAATGACAAGATTTCTTATCGTGACGTTGCATCCGCCCATACGCCCGGCCATTCTGGTGCCTCTGAAGGTTCTCGAGGGATCCGATGATCCTCCTACCGAACCAGGGGCACGGAGCCTGTCGGACTGACCGTGGGTTCTCGAACCGCCGCCGAAGTTGTGACGTTTGACGACACCGGCAAAACCCTTGCCCTTGGTGACACCAAGCACATTGACAACCTCGCCTTCACTGAAAGACTCCACACTGACAGGATTACCTGCTTCCAGCTCCTCGGTGAAATCGTCTTTCCTGAATTCCGCCATCATAAAGCCTGGTGTGACTCCGGCCTTTCTGTAATGACCCTGCAGAGGTTTATTGACCTTTTTCTCATCCCTTTCCCCGATACCTACCTGATACGCGTCATAGCCGTCCTTGTCCGCATTTTTCACCTGCGTGACAAAGCATGGGCCTGCCTGGATAACAGTACAGGATATCGCCTCGCGTTTATCATTGTATAAACGGGTCATGCCGATTTTCTTTCCAAGAATCGCACCCATATATGATTAGCTTTTCTAATTCGTTAAGACTTGATTTCAACATCCACACCGCTCGGAAGCTCAAGCTTCATCAGCATATCGATGGTCCTGGCAGTTGGATTGACGATCTCGATCAACCGCTTGTGCGATGAAAACGAGAACTGCTCGCGGGACTTTTTATCGACATGCGGAGAACGGTTCACCGTATACACATGTGCTTTTGTCGGAAGCGGTATGGGACCGAAGATGATGGCGTCCGTCTGCTTCACCACATCAATAATCCTTAAAGCCCATTTATCAACCAGGCTATGGTCGTATGACTTGAGCTTGATTCTTATCTTTTGCTGTACAGCCACTTGTCAACCCTGTTTCTTTGTTAGCAATAAAAAAGGGGCGGGGGGTTATAAGCCCCGCCCCGGGACGCGCTTCGCCCTGGATTACTCGTTGATCTTGGTTACGGAACCAGCACCGACGGTACGGCCGCCTTCGCGGATAGCGAAACGGAGGCCTTCGTCCATAGCGATAGGAACGATCAGCTCGACTTCAACGGAGAGGTTGTCGCCAGGCATGACCATTTCAACACCTTCGGGAAGCGTTACGGAACCGGTAACGTCAGTGGTTCTGAAATAGAACTGCGGACGGTAGCCGTTGAAGAACGGGGTGTGACGGCCGCCTTCCTCTTTTCTGAGAATGTAGACCTCAGCCTTGAACTTGGTGTGCGGCTTGATACTGCCGGGCTTGGCAATAACCATGCCGCGCTCGAGTTCGGTCTTGTCCACACCTCTGAGAAGAAGACCTGCGTTGTCACCGGCCTGACCTTCGTCAAGAAGTTTCTGGAACATTTCGATACCGGTGACTACCGACTTGCGGGTAGGCTTGATACCGACGATTTCAACCTCTTCGTTGATCTTGATACGGCCTCTCTCGATTCTGCCGGTACCGACGGTACCACGGCCTGAAATCGAGAAAACGTCCTCGACAGGCATCAGGAACGGCTTGTCTACGTCGCGGACCGGTTCGGGAATGAACTCGTCAACCGCGTCCATAAGCTCCATGATGGCTTTTTCGCCTTCCGGATCGCCATCGAGGGCTTTCAGTGCGGAGCCTTTGATGATCGGAATATCGTCGCCGGGGAAGTTGTACTCGGTCAGAAGCTCTCTGAGTTCGAGCTCGACAAGTTCGAGAAGCTCGGGATCGGCAATATCGACCTTGTTGAGGAACACGACCAGAGCCGGAACGTTCACCTGACGGGCAAGCAGAATGTGCTCGCGGGTCTGAGGCATGGGACCGTCGGTACCTGCAACAACGAGGATCGCGCCGTCCATCTGGGCTGCACCGGTGATCATGTTCTTGATGTAGTCAGCGTGGCCGGGACAGTCGATGTGTGCGTAGTGACGTTTTTTGGTCTGGTACTCGACGTGTGCGGTCGAAATGGTGATACCGCGCTCTCTCTCTTCGGGAGCCTTGTCGATGCTGCCGAAATCACGCTGAAGGGCAAGGCCCTGTTTTGCAAGAACCGAAGTGATTGCTGCAGTCAGGGTTGTTTTACCATGGTCAACGTGGCCAATGGTACCGATATTGACATGAGGTTTATCCCTTTTGTAGGACTCTTTTGCCATAACTTATCTCCGTGTCGGTTATATGTTATTATTTAGTAATAGTTAAAACTGATACAGGCACTGCCTGATTATTCCGAATCCCCGCCTGCCCTCTTCTCCTGCATAGCCTCGGCGACACTGCGAGGAACCTCGCGATAACAGTCGAATTCCATCGAATAGTTTGCGCGGCCCTGGCTCATCGAACGAAGATCGGTCGAATAGCCGAACATCGCCGAAAGCGGCACCTTGGAATTAACAAACTGGGCTCCTGCCCTTTGTCCCATACCTTCGATATGACCGCGACGGCTCGACAAGTCACCCATCACATCACCAAGATACTCTTCAGGCGTTACCACTTCCACCTTCATGATCGGCTCGAGCAGAACCGGATCGGCTTTTTTGGCCGCACCCTTGAACCCTATGGAACCGGCAATCTTGAAGGCCATCTCCGAAGAGTCAACCTCGTGATACTTGCCGTCCAGAAGAGTGACCTTGATATCCTGCATCGGAAATCCGGCAACAACACCGCTTTTCATGGCCTGCTGTACACCTGCATTGACGGCAGGAATATACTCTTTCGGAATCACGCCGCCCTTGATCGCATCCACAAATTCGTATCCCTTGCCCTCTTCAAGAGGCTCAACCCTGAGAACAACCAGACCGAACTGGCCCTTGCCGCCCGACTGACGGACAAACTTCCCTTCAAATTCAACGGATTTCCTGATGGTTTCACGGTAGGCGACCTGAGGCTGACCAACATTGGCCTCGACCTTGAACTCCCGCTTGAGCCGATCGACAAGAATTTCAAGATGCAGCTCACCCATACCGGCAATCAGCGTCTGACCGGTTTCGTCATCGGTCTTTACCTTGAAGGTAGGATCCTCTTCGGCAAGCTTTGCAAGCGACATGCCGAGCTTGTCGTTATCAGCTTTTGTTTTGGGCTCGATGGCGATCTGGATAACCGGCTCGGGGAACACCATTTTTTCGAGCACCACCGGATTGGCTTCATCACAGATCGTATCGCCTGTCCTGACGTCCTTCAGACCGACAGCTGCCGCGATATCGCCGGCATAGACACAATCAATATCCTCTCTCTTGTTCGAGTGCATCTGAAGGATGCGACCGATACGCTCCTTCTTGCCCGTCATGGTGTTCAGCACATAACTGCCCGCCTTGAGAATTCCGGAGTAGACCCTGAAAAAGGTAAGCTTCCCGACAAAGGGATCGGTCGCGATCTTGAAGGCAAGACCGGCAAACGGCTCTTCATCCTTCGGTGCTCTTGATACCGGCTCCTCCGTACGGGGATGGTGACCCTCGACAGCGCCGACATCAACCGGAGAGGCAAGATACTCGACAACCGCGTCCAGCATGAACTGAACACCCTTGTTCTTGAACGATGAACCGCAAAGAACCGGAATGATGGTGACGTTGAGCGTAGCCTTGCGAAGCACTGCCCTCACCTCCTGCTCGGTAATCTCCTCACCGTTCAGATACTTCTCAAGCAGCGTATCATCAACCTCGGAAACCGCCTCAAGCATATTGATCCGCCATGTCCTCGCTTCGTTCTGCAGGTCATGGGGAATCTCGACTTCGTTATAGGTACTGCCGTCATCCTTGTTATAGATAATCCCCTTCATTCTGATCAGATCGACAAAACCGGCAAAGATCTCGCCTTCACCGATAGGGATCTGCAGCGGAACGGGGTTTGCACCAAGCCTCTCCCTGATAGCCTTGACGGTATCAAAGAAGTTTGCCCCTGTCCTGTCCATCTTGTTGACATAGGCAATTCTCGGCACACCATACTTGTTGGCCTGGCGCCAGACTGTTTCGGACTGGGGCTCAACGCCTCCGACCGCACAGAACAGCGCAACCGCGCCGTCGAGAACCCTCAGCGAACGCTCCACCTCGACGGTGAAATCCACGTGGCCGGGAGTATCGATAATATTGATCCTGTGGTT
Organism: Chlorobium sp.; assembly: GCF_049593655.1. Classification (NCBI taxonomy): domain Bacteria; kingdom Pseudomonadati; phylum Chlorobiota; class Chlorobiia; order Chlorobiales; family Chlorobiaceae; genus Chlorobium; species Chlorobium sp. The sequence goes on along the minus strand of NZ_JBAWHG010000023.1, from coordinate 21,120 downwards.
GATACCGGAATAGTTACCGAACTTCGGAATCCAGAAACAGGTTGTCGCCGCAGAGGTGATCGTAATACCGCGCTCCTTCTCCTGCTCCATCCAGTCCATGGTGGCTCCGCCATCATGCACCTCGCCCATCCGGTGCAGACGCCCGGTATAGTAGAGAATCCTCTCAGTCGTTGTCGTCTTGCCGGCATCGATGTGCGCCATGATGCCGATATTGCGTACCTTATCTAAATCAACCAGCCTTGTCATAATACCCTTTTTGGCTTTTTACCTGCAGTTATCACTACTACCTCAGAAACGGAAATGAGCGAAGGCCTTGTTGGCATCAGCCATCCGGTGCACTTCGTCACGCTTTTTCACCGATGCACCCTGCTCGTTGGCAGCATCCATCAGTTCGGCTGCGAACTTCTCAGCCATCGAACGGCCGCCGCGCTTCGCCGAGTACTGCTTCAGCCAGCGGAAAGCCAGAGCGCCTCTCCTGGAAGGCTTTACTTCCATAGGAATCTGATAGGTGGCGCCGCCGACCCTCTTGCTGCGAACCTCGACAACAGGAGCGATATTCGACATCGCCTTGCGATACACTTCAAGAGGATCCTCCCCGGTCATCTTCTCGGCAATAATATCAAAGGCATCGTAAACGATCTTTGCCGCAACTTCCTTTTTACCGTCGAGCATGACCGCGTTGATAAAACGGGCTACACTTTCATCCCCGTAACGGAAATCAACACCGACACTCTTGTAGCTACCTTTTTTCGACATATTCGTTCTTCCGGATTAAAAATTCAATTTATCTTTTGCCTTTTGCCGGAGCAGCCGCGCCAGCCTTGGGCTGTTTCGCACCATACTTCGAGCGACTCTGCTTGCGGTCGGCCACGCCGGACGTATCCAGCGAACCCCTCACGATATGATAGCGCACACCGGGAAGATCCTTGACCCTGCCGCCACGGATCAGCACAATCGAGTGCTCCTGCAGGTTATGACCTTCGCCCGGGATATATGCTGTAACCTCAATCTTGTTCGAAAGCCGCACACGCGCAACTTTCCGTAACGCGGAGTTCGGTTTTTTCGGCGTGGTTGTATAGACTCGCGTGCAAACACCCCTTTTCTGCGGGCATTTCTCAAGCGCCGGAGACGCTGTTTTAGACGCCTTTACACTTCTTCCGCTCCTGATAAGCTGCTGGATCGTCGGCATACTGAAAATCTTTTTCTTTTAAAACGTCTGATTTTACACGATGTAAATCATAAAAATCCATAAGGACAACCAATGTAATTCAATCGGAATAAAAAACAAAATCCGGAAAGCCATTTTTCTGCTTTTCAGGATAAAAAAGCCATGGACACCGTTTCCGGGCGGCAGAGGCCTGCACATGCGGCCTCCGACGGGCCGCCGCGCTGCATTTCAATGCATTCGGAAGAGGGGAATTCGCCTCGCGGCCGCAGCGCATCCGGTCATACCGGAAGCAGATAGGCCAGGGTTTTCGACAGGTCGCCCAGCACCTGCGAAGCGGACAGCTTCTCCTGCATGCCTCCATATGGAGGCCGCTCCGGGGAGTTGCGTATCGACTCGAATGCACTGCCGAGAAGCTGAGCGATACCGTCGGCGCTCTCCAGAGGGGCCCAGAAGCCGCCGGCCTCGACGGCAAGCCGGGCTGTCGGCCCTTCGGGACCGACGACAAAAAAAGGTTTTCTCATACAGAGCGCATCGACCGCCAGCTCCGGAACCGTAAACGGAGCGTGCCCGTCACTGCAGGCCACCACGCCGAACAGGTCGCACTGCCTGATGCGTTCAAGCTCATCCTGACCGGAGAGCCTCCGGACAACGGAAACGGAAGCTTCCGGAGTATATTTACGGATGTATTTCATGATCTCCTTTTCGTCGCCTCCGAGAACCTGGAGCGATGGCTGCATGGAAAACGATCCGGCATGCTTCATATAGCGCCCCAGCGCCGAGAAAAACAGCTTCAGTTCCTTTCCCGATGCCTGCTCCACAAGAACCGTCACTCCGGGAGCGCCTGCAGAGGCCTGCCTTCGTGAGGCCGAGGGAGAGAAGGAATCCGTACAGAAATCCGGTATGATCGTAATATCGTCGTGTGTGGCCTTTCCGAAGTATTTCTTCAGAAAGTACTCCTTGAGCGCACGGGTAGGCGTTATGACTGCATGGCCGGAAGTGATCACCCTCTCCTCGATCTGTGCGGCATCGCTCTGGCGTGAACCTGAAACTGACGACGTGTCGAGCGGAGCGACCAGATCGAAAAGCACCGGCAAACCGTGTTTTTTTGAGAGTTCGAGTGCAAGCAGAAGCGGAGCAGCAGGAGGTCCCTGGGCGTAGATGGCATCGACCGGATCATGGCGGCTGATGATGCCCTCGGCAACCGAAGCAGCCTGCTTTTCCCAGCCGGCAACAAGATTCACTCCGGGAAGCAGGCCTGAAATCATCCGCAGCGGCGAACCGGTGGGGGCTGTTGCGCTCATACCCTGCACCAGCTGCGCCGTTCGTTCAGGCCCGAAGGTCTCGGCCTCCACAAGCTCCCCTGTACGGTAGATGCCGGTAAATTCGGCACTCTCGCCGAGTGCACGGTTTTTGCCGTCCTCATTCCATGCGATATCGGCAGGGGCAACCACAAGAGGCGCCCAGCCCAGTTCAGGGAGACTGGCAACAAGCCTTGACGCCCTCAATGAGCCCGTCGTAAGCATCGGGGGGTAGTTGATCGACAGAAACAGTATCTTTTTCATCAAAAAAGGGAAAAAACTTGTAATCAGTTACCTGCCGGCAACATGCCGGCAGTTTCAATAAAACGCAGCTGTTGACAAAAAAAACCGCTTCTCAGCGGCTTTTTTCCTTTCCGGATATTCCGTCAAAGAGGCTTGTAATTTAAAAATTTTTTGCAAAAGGACGCACACGCGCGCGCCCTCTATCTCTCTCTGAACATGCCGCGGCGGCCCGCTCAGTATTTCCTGACATACCGGGACTTCGGATCGCCAAGAACATTCAGCCACGACCCGTAGGTAGGATTCGGCAGCATGAACCACTTTCTGCCCCAGTTGTTCTTGTATTCGCCGACCAGCCGGTCACGCTCCTCGGGAGTGATACTGCTTTTCACATCCGCCAGAAAATCACCGAGATCGTCTCCGAAAAGCATCACGATCCGGTATTGTTTCGAAATCTCTTCACGCCGGCTTTTCTTTTCGGAAGTCCATCCGTCCCGCTCACCCGCAAGCAGTACGTTTTCAGGCAGCACACCTGCGACACCGACTTTCGAAAGGTTCTCTATCGTATCGGCTTCCTGCGAACATCCCGACCCCGGCTTGCCGCCTTTCCGGCACTCCCTGTTGGAGATGAAAACAACCCGGACATGTTTGTCTTTCATGGCGTTGATGAACTCGACCGCTCCGGGAACGGCCGTCGCATCTTTCAAGGCAAGCCACTCATCCCATGTCGCCTGGCTCCACTCGCCACCGTCAAGCACCATCTTTCCCATATACCTGGAGTTGTCGAGCACGGTCTCGTCGATATCCATCACCACGGCAGGAGGCAAAGACGAAAACTCTCCGGTCTGTTCTTTGGCAGCCGTCCACTTGCGATCGCGGAGTGCTGCGTCTATATTTTTCAATGCCATATTGTAAGCCTGGGTCGTATTGGCCCTGTATTCCGCCGACGACTGCATCCACAGAAGACTGTTGAAATTGTTGTTTGCGGTCGACGCACATCCGGCCGACAGCAGCACTGACAGGGCGGCACAAATCGATCTGAAAAAGTTCTTCATGGCGGAGACCTCCGGGGAGTATGGGGTTGGTTCACCTGACACGGTACGACAGCCCTGAAAGTTATGAAAAAAGCAGGTGACACACCAGACGGCGCCTGTACTTTTGCCCGGATATACAGGGCTCTGCCATGACGAATGAACGGCGTCCTCCCGAATGCGACCGGTTATATGCTCTGTATGTTCTATATATCTATAGTGGAGACTGAACAATTAGCCTGCTGCTGCGGTTCAGTGAAAAACAGGAAAAACAAACAGCGAACCATCATGAACAAACAGAAAGTACTGGTAGCAGGTGCGTCGGGTTATCTCGGCAGGTATGTGGTGAAAGAATTCGCCGAGCGGGGCTATGCTGTCCGCGCTCTGGTGAGAAACCCGGAAAAGCTTGCGTCCGAAGGCCCCAATCTCGAACCTGCGGTCTCTTCGCTGATCGACGAGGTGGTCAGGGGAGACGCCACGGAACGGGAATCTCTGAAAGACGCCTGCAAGGGCGTCGATATCGTCTTTTCCTGCATGGGCCTTACCAAACCGCAGGACGGCGTCACCAGCGAAGAGATCGATCATCTGGGCAACAGGGCCCTGCTCGAGGACGCGCTGTCGCACGGCGTGAAAAAGTTCATCTACATTTCGGTTTTCAACGCGCAGAAAATGATGGACGTCGATGTCGTCAAAGCCCACGAACATTTCGTTCGCGACCTGCAGTCGGCCCCGATACCCGGCACCGTCATCCGTCCCACGGGCTTCTTTTCCGACATGGGCATGTTTCTCGCGTCAGCTCGATCAGGCCACATGTTCATGCTCGGCGACGGCAGAAACCACGTAAACCCCATCCATGGAGCGGACCTCGCGAAGGTGTGCGTCGATGCGGTGGAAAGCAGCGAAAAAGAGATCAGTGTGGGAGGACCCGCCACCTACAGCTTCAACGAAACCGTCGACATGGCGTTCGAGGCCGTCGGCAAAAATCCCTGGATCACGCACATCCCCTTGTGGGTTGGAGACGCGGCGCTCTTCGTCACCGGCATCGTCAACAAGCCGCTGGCAGGCATCCTTGCTTTCGCGGTATCGGTCAGCGGACTCGACAACGTCGCCCCGGCGACCGGCACGCGCCATCTCGAGGATTTTTACCGCGAACTCGCTGCAAGGGAGGGAGCTAAAGCGTGACCCTTTTTCCCGGAACAGATGTTTTGCCAAAAATCGCTACTATGCCGCCACGAAATTTTGCCTGAACATCTCAAAAAAAGAAGCATCATGAGCGATCTGCCGAACTGCCCCAAATGCAACTCGGAATACACCTACGAGGTTGGTCACCTCCTGACCTGCCCTGAATGCGCCCACGAATGGAGCGGGCCGGAACACGCTCCGGCGGAAGAGAACCGCGTGTGGAAGGATGCGAACGGAAACATCCTGCAGAACGGCGATACCGTGACGGTAATCAAGGATCTCAAGGTCAAAGGTTCGTCATCGTCCGTAAAAGGAGGCACGAAGGTGAAGAACATCCGCCTCATCGAGGGGGATCACGACATCGACTGCAGGATCGACGGCTTCGGAGCGATGCAGCTGAAGTCTGAATTCGTCAGGAAAGCCTGATACGCGCCAAAACGCCGCAGAAACGGTCTTCTTTCTGCGGCGTCACGATGGTTATTGCCGGGACCTCCCGCTGTCGGTTCGCCTCCGGGCTATTTCGAGGGCATACACGACTTTCCGATAAAGATCCTTGTAGCGTCGTCGTTGAAGGTGGTGCCCGTCTGCAGCCGTTTCCATAATTCGGCACAGAACTGATCGCCGGTTTTTGTGATGGTGACCGAGTAGTGAGCCTTTTTCTCGAACGGTCCCAGTTCGCCCAATGTCATCCATTCGGAGCCCTCTGCCACTTGCAGGAAGATCACGTTCTTTCCGGCAGGCACGTCCTTGAATCCGGAGGAACAGCCGTCCCCGCAATGATCAAGATTCTCGGTAAACCCGACGGTATTTACCCTGACCTTTTTCAGCAGCATTCCCGATTTGTTCGTCACCTGGCTGCTTGGCGCACAGCCCGCCGTGACCATAAAAAAAACAAGCGCCGCAGCGGATAACAGAGTCGGTATTTTCATAGCGAGACCTCCAGAGTTTTTAACAGTCTGTTGACGGGGATTGCAAACTGATTGCCGGCGAACCACGGTCCTCCCTGTAAAGATAACATGCAAAACAATCCCGGCCCAACGCAATGAACTCCGGCACCGCTATGGCCGATGGTTGTCCCATCGTTTCATATCCTTCCTGGCCATCTTGACGAAGCGGCCGAATGCCCGGTCCTTTTTCCGTTTGCCGAGGTACGACAGCTCGTGAAACTCCGACTCTTTCCTGAGTTTCAGATAACCGGCATAGCGATCCCGGCTCAACTCGCCGCATGCAATTGCGGCAAGTACTGCACAGCCCGATTCCCCGGTATGACTGCAATCGGCATAGCGGCAGGCCGTGGAGAGTCCGGTAATATCTTCAAACCCTTTGTTTACCCCTTCAGTGGCGCCCAGAAGGCCCAGTTCCCGCATGCCCGGCGTATCGATGAACATGACGCCATCGTCAAGAACGAGAAGCTGGCGGCGCGTCGTGGTGTGCGTGCCCTCTCCCGTACTGCTGACAGCTTTCGTGTCGAGGTCATCCCGTCCGGTGAGACGATTGATCAGGGTACTCTTGCCGACTCCGGAGGAACCGAGCAGGCAATGGATCAGGCCCGGCTGCACTGCCTGTCGGAATTCGTCGAATCCGGAGCCGGTCAGGTTGCTGAGTGCAATCACCCTGGCTGTGATGCCTGCCGCTCTGATGGCCGCAATCTTCCCCTGCAGCTCATCGCCGGAAATCAGGTCGGTTTTGGCAAGAATGACAATCGGCTCCACATGGCCGTCGGCAGCCATGACCAGATACCGGTTCAGTCTCGGCAGGTTGAAGTCGAAGTGGCACGACTGGACGATGAATGCGATATCGATGTTGGCTGCTATCATCTGGTAATCCACTTCCGTTCCGGCACACTTCCGGCGCAAATACGTCTTTCGGGGGAAGAGTCCGTGGATGATTGCCGAAGCGCCGTCATTGTGATACTGCACGGCAACCCGGTCGCCGACACACGGCAAATCGACCGGCGACCCGACATTGAACAGGAACTTCCCCGAAAGTTCGGCAGGAATTTCCCCCTGTTCATTTCTGATCATGCAGGAGTTCCGATCGACTGCAGACACCCGTGCGATGTCTTGGCCCTCGCCGGGAGTGGCGGCGGCATGCGCTTCAAACCAGTGTTCAAAACCAGGATCACTCAATTGCGTCATAGGATGTCACCAGACAGTGTATGGACCGATCGGCCCTGGACAATAAAAGAGAACGATTCCTTTCCGGCAAGGAAAATCCGGAAACTGTTCCGGCAAACAGGTCGGGCGAACCCTCAGGGTTGGGTCCTCGCGGCCCGGATTGCCAGAACGGCGATCGCCGCCCCCACAGAGGCATAGAAAGGCTGCAGCCATGAGATGTACCCCACAAGAAGCACCTGTACAAGGATCCAGACGAGCAGCGCGATGCCTGCGAGGGCGCTACAGGGAATGGAGCATGTCGAGCGAAGGGCGAACCCCAGCAGAGAGACCAGCGATCCGATTCCGAGGCCAAAGAACAGGAAAAGACCGGGAAGGAAAAAGTCATGAAAGGGCGTGCCGGTCAGGATAGCTTTGGACATCTGCAGTCTCCGGCCCCCGGGATCAGCCATGAGCGAGTACCCTCCGTACAACGCGGACACGCCAAGAAACATGAGCAGAAACGCGAGAAGCCGGATTTGGCGGAACGGATATCCGGTGTGCCGAAATGTCATTGATGGACTCCTGAAGTCTGGCTTGAGAAAAGCGCACGGCTCACTGCCGATACACGGCCCCGGTCGGAACCCTCATCGAATATTCCGTCCGCGCCGCCCAGCTAACGGGTCCAGCCGGCAATTGCCGCGACATCCTCTGTCGTCAGCACCCCCGCAGCCTCTTTCAGCCTGATCACGTTAAGGACAAAGAGATACCTGGATTTTGAAAGATTGCGTTTGCTGTCGTACAGGTTTTTCAGAGCGCTCAGTACATCGACATTGCTCCTGAAGCCGGCACCGAACCCCTTTCTTGTGCCGGTCAGGGCAATTTCGTTCGCCTTAACCGCCTGTTCATAGGCCCTGATCTGGGCGATACTGCTGATAATGCCGGTATAATACTTGCGGACATCGAGAGCAAGATTCCTCTCCCGAAGGGAGAGCTGCTCATACGCTCCCCGAAGCTGCCCCGAAGCCTGACGGACCGATGAGCTGACAAAACCTCCCGAATAAAGGGGGATGCTCATCTGCATGCTTATGGCGTAGGTGTCGTATCGGGTCCCGATCGAATAGTTGTTGTCGCTTTCAGAAAACGTTTTCGATGCGACGAGTTCCACTACCGGATAGCGCGCTGCACGACTCTTGTCGATCTGTTTGCGGAAATACGATACATCCTGTGCGGCGGCTTCACGGAGAGGATTGTTTTCGTGGGCAAGCCGTATCCACTGCCCGACGTCGTGCGGCGCCGGAACGGCAAGCACCATTTTTTCGGGAACGAACTCCTGCAATGAATCGGGGTAGACGCCGGTCATGCTCTCAAGCGCCCTGCGATTGACCTCGAGGGTGTTGTTGAACTCCAGCCCTTCGGCAAGAGCCATATCGTAACCCGCCTGGGCCTCACTGACTTCGGTAATGGTACCGAAGCCTGCGGCAAGCCGCCGTTTTGCCTGTGCGAGCTGTTCTTTTGCCGTTTGGACATGCGCACGACTGAATTCCAGATTGTCCCTGGCGTACAGCACATTGATATAGGCTTCGAGCGTCCTGACAAGAAGACTCGATAACTCGCTTTCCAGAACGGCATCGCTTTTGGCGACAACGGCTTTTGCCTGTCCGTAAGACTCGAAATCGGAAAGGTTGAAAACGGACTGCCTGAGCTGGATACTGTAGTTACGGGTATTGTAGGACTGCTCTTTCGAGAGATCGTTCACCAGAGATGTGCTCTCGGTAGTGCTCCTGCCGCTCGCCGCATTAATGCGCAGACTCGGCCTGAAACGCGAGCGGGCCTTGGCGGTCTCCTCTTTCTGCACGGCATGTTCGGCTTCGGCTGCCCGATACCGGGCATCATACTCCAGAGCCCTCTGGCACGCCTCCGAAAGGCCCAGGGCGCCTGCATGCAAAGGCGAAACGCAGAGCAGCATAAAGGCAAGAAGGAACAGGAATGGCTGTCTCGTCATGATTAACCGGCTTTTCTGATAATTTTGCAATCCAAAAAAAACGCACCGCCGCACCCTCACTCCTCCTTCATCGACACCGCGATCCGCCTGATCAGCGGATTGAGCAGATAGGTCAGGAAGGTTCTCTCTCCGGTCTTGATGACCGCCTGAACCGGCATGCCCGGCTGCAGCTGACGGTTCCCCAGCGCCTTCAGTCCGTCGGCGGTGATCGAAACCAGAACGAGATAGTACGATGCTCCGGGCTGAACGGGATTGAGCCTTGGATCGGTAACCAGATCCCTGGAAACGGACTCTACCTTGCCCTCGACGACAAGCTGCGGCGAATGGGCAAACGAATTGAAACGAACGTCTGCTATCAGACCCGAATAGACGCGGTCGACAAGATGCGGGGGAATCCGGACCTCGACCAGCATGGCCTCATCGAGCGGCACGATATCCATCAGCTTTTCGCCGGGCTGAATGACCGCGCCCACAGTCTGAACCCTGAGGCCAATAACCTGGCCGGAAGCCGGAGCCCTGATCTCCGTCATGGCAAGTTCCCCGGCAAGCGCGGCAGACTTCTCGGCGTCGGCCTGCACCTCCCGCTGCACCTGAGCCATCTCGCTCTGCTGGCCGGCTTTTATTTCCGCAAGCTTCATTTCGAGTTCGCGCTGCTGGTTGAGGGGGGCATATCCTTCACGAACGAGATCCCTGATTCCGGTGATCTGTTCCTGCAAAAGCCTCACGATTCGCTCTCTGGAAAGAAACAGCTGCTGCTCGTTCTGCATGAGACGCTGCACCAGAGGCCTGTCCGGATCATCGAGAAGATCCCGGTGAAAACTTATCCTCCCCGAACCGCGCTGTTCGGCAAGCAACCGGCTCTCGGCCGCACGGACGCCAAGATAGTGCTGATGCACCTCCTCGTACCGGGCTTTCGATGTCTGGCTGTCGAGGGTAAAAAGCCTGTCTCCCTCCTTGACCATCTGCCCTTCCCGGACATGCACCGCCTGAACGAGCCCTCCGTGCAGGTGCTGAACGATCTTCGATTTGGTTGCAATGCTCACAATCCCGTCGCAGGGCACGCCCTCATCGAGCGGGGCGAATCCGGCCCAGAGAAGAAAGCCCCCGAATCCGATGATGAGCACGACAATCCCAATCCGAACGGAGCTGAAGCGCTCTCCTGCCGGTCTTTTGCTGTCGGCACTGACCGTTTCGGGACCTGCCGTGCCGATATTGCTCTTTGCTCCAGGAAATGCCATGGTTACACTGTTCTTGTCTCGGTTAAAAAATCAGACTGCGCCTGCAGGCAAGGGGCGAGGTTGTGAGGCCTGAGCGACGGCAACCGCATCGGGCGGCCCGAACAGGGCGATACGTCCGTTTTCCAGCACCAGCAGCAGGTCTGCGGCACCCAGAATGTTTACCCTGTGGGTAACGAGCACAACCGTCTTTCCTGCGGCTTTCAGATTCCGAACGGTCTGGAGGAGCGAGCGCTCTCCGCCGTCGTCGAGATTCGCGTTCGGCTCGTCGAGCACCAGAAAGGCAGGATCGCCATAGAGCGCCCGCGCAAGAGCGATTCGCTGGCGCTGACCACCAGAAAGCACCCCTCCGGCCTCTCCGATTTCGGTATCGTAACCCCTGGGAAAACGAAGGATCATCTCGTGAATGCCCGTCTTGCGGGCGGCCTCGATAACCTTGCGGGCATCAACTTCGGCAAACCGGGCTATATTTTCCGCAATCGTACCGTCAAACAGCTCCACATCCTGCGGAAGATAGCCGATATGCGGGCCAAGCTGCATCCTGTCCCAGCTCTGCAGCGGTTCGTTATCCAGCAGCACGTTGCCCTGCACTTCGGGCCAGACCCCGACAAGACAGCGGGCAAGCGTTGATTTGCCTGAACCGGAAGGACCAAGAACCGCAACAACGGTACCCGCAGGAATGTCGAGCGTCACGTCCTGCAGAATCGGCGCCGGACGACCCGCTGCCGTTGCCGAAAGCCCTTCGAGCCTGAGGGCTCCCCGAGGGTCGCCATGAACTGCCCCACGGGTGCGCCGGGGATATTCGTCAAGCAGCCTGTCGAGCTGCCTCATGGACATCCGGGCCTGAATAAAGAGCTGCCAGGTGGCGATGATCTGATCGAGAGGCTGCAAAGCGCGGGCCATCAGCACATTGCCCGCGATCATGGCTCCCGGCGTCAGTTTGCCGTCGATTACCAGCAGCGCGCCAGCGCCGAGGGTGAACGACTGCATGCAGTAACGGACAAACTTCGAAAACGACTGCTGGCGGTGCAACCGCTGCCGGGAATCTTCGTTTTGCGCGAGCGAGGCTTCGTGACACTCAACCCATCGGTCCCGCATATGAGGAACCATCCCCATGGCGTGAACCGCTTCGATGTTGCGCAGCTTGCTCTGCACAAAGGTGTTGCTGCTTGCTGCCGAGTTTGTTTCATCCTCGATCCCCTTGACCGCCACACGGTTTGCCGTATAGGTAACAACAAGCTGAACGCAGGCAAAAAGCAACGAAAGCCAGCCCAGATAAGGATGAAGCAGAAACGTTATGAGGATGTAAACGGGAATCCAGGGAAGATCAAAAAAAGAGATGATGCCGTTCCCGGTAAAAAACTGACGAACCGTCACGAGATCCGAAAGCGGATTGAGCGACTTCTGGGCGGCATTGCGCAGATAGGATTCGAAGCTCGAGTGAAAAACCTGAGCACTCAGCTCTTCATCGAGCCTGACTCCGATACGGACAAGCAGCCTCGAACGCAGCCATTCGGCATAAGCCATGGCTGCATAAAACAGGATCAGCACCAGGGTGATAACGAGCAGCGTAAGCTCGTTCCGGCTGACAAGAACGCGGTCGTAGACCTGCAGCATGTACATCGTGGGCGTCAGAAGCAGCAGGTTGGCAATCAGGCTGAAAATACCGGCCAGGATAAATTCCTTCCTGAAAGCGGCAATGCTTTTTCCGAGAGCGCCGCCCTGCATCCCCTTCCTTTTCATGCCGCTCCTCCCGCAAACTGCACCGGTGCGACTGCGCCATTGACGGCAGTTTCAGGCTGCAGTGCGGCAAGAACCTCTTCGCACCTGCCCGATTTCTGAATCCTGCCGTCGGCAAGTACGAGCATATACTCGACAGCCGAGAGAATATTCCTGCGGTGAGTGATCACAATCACGGTGCTGCCGTGAGCCTTGAGCGCACCGATGGTATGCAGAAGCGCTGCGTCTCCCGCCTGGTCGAGGCTTGCATCCGGTTCATCGAGAACGACGAATTTCGGCATTCCGTAAACCGCCCTCGCCAGAGCCACCCGCTGGCGTTCACCGCCGGAAAGAAAGGCCCCGCCATCACCCACCAGCGTATCGATGCCTTCGGGCAACGAGTCGATAAAGGACTCAAGCCCAACCATCCGGCAGGCAAGCAAAACCTTCTGCGTATCGGGAGCGCCGAATCGCCGGATATTCTCGGCAATCGAACCTTCGAACAGTTCACTATTCTGAGGCAGATAGCCGATATTCGGGCCAAGCTCGTCCTTGTTCCAAGCATGGACGTCACTCCCATCAAGCCTGACCTTGCCGCTCATGGCTGGCCATATGCCTACGAGAAGACGCGCAAGCGTTGTCTTCCCTGAAGCCGAAGGACCTGCTATGGCCAGCGTCCCGCCTGGAGCAACCCGAAAACTGATCCCCTTGAGAATCTGCACCCCGCTTTTCGGCGGCCCGGCAATAACCCCTTCAACCGAAAGCGCGCCGGCAGGAGCCGGCAGGGACATCGTTTTTTCGGGTAACGGAAAATCCCGAAAAAGGGCATCGAGGCGCACAAAGGCCTCGCGAAAGGCTTCCACCTGCTTCCAGCCGGCAATAACCTGCACAAGAGGTGAAAGCACCCTGCCGCCGAGAATTGAAGCGACAATCATTCCCGAGCCGCCCAGTTCCCCGCGAATTGCAAGAAAACCGCCGAACCCGAGCAACAGTGAGCTCACGAGCCCCTGGGCCATTTTTGAAAGGGAGGCGTTGTTTCCCGCATAATCCGAAGCCTGCGCCTGATGATGAAGAAAACCGTTCTGCCTTATCTGCCAGCGTTCGTAGATATGATCGAGCATCCCCATCGATTCGATAACCTGCGCATTGCGGATCACGCCATTGGCATAGGCCTGAGATGCCATCGCATGGCGACCGGCAAGTTCGAGCGGTTCACGGACTCGCCGTTCGTTGATAAAACCGATCAGGAACTGAACGAGGGCTCCTCCCAGGGAAAACCAGCCAAGAAAAGGGTTCATCAGAAAAATGAGGATGAGCACGAGCAGGGCGAAAGGCACGTCAACAAAGGAGAGGAAGGCCTGAGAAGAGAGGAACTCCCGCAACGTTTTCAGATCCTTCAGGTACTGAACTCCGACGGCTGCGTTATTCTGAAGCCGGGATGCGAACGTGGCATGAAAAACATGCCCCTGCAAATATCTGTCGAGCTGGAGACCCGCATCGTGCATGACCTGACGCCGCACCCATTCGAGCACCTCGAGCAGCAGGTACAAGGCCGCCACAAGCAGGGTCAGCATCAAGAGGGTCCTGTGGTTGCGGCTGTTCACCACCCGGTCGTAAACCTCGAGCATATAACCGCTCGGCGCCAGCACGAGGAGGTTGGTGAAAAAACTGAAAAAAGCAACCTGTTTTATCGACGGAACGAGCAAACGCAGGGCTTCATGAAGAGGCCCGTGGGCGAACGGTCGTTTTCCAGACGGGCCTGGCTTCATGGTCAAACGGTAAACTGCTGTAATTACATACGTTCAGCCTCCGGCAACAAGAGTATCCGAGGGGCCGTACGATTCCAATCTTATGCGGATCAAAATAACAACCGTTTGTTCTGCTGCACTCCAGTTCACAAAAGAGTAACAGAAGGCGCGCCCTGGCGCCTTCAGGCACACGATGCTTTTCCGGAAAAGATGAGGGGTTCCTGAGGAAAAAGGCGGGGAACAGCGGCAACATGCCGCTGCGCAGGCTGCGGAAAACCGCTCACGGCATAACCTGCAGGTTCGCGTGCGCGACCCAGCGCCACCCTTCGGGCGTCTCCTGGAACACGGAAAGCCTGCGGGCCGGCTTTCCGGGAAGGCGCTTGCCTCCGACGGTCTCCTCCGCGCTTGCCGTATAGGTCACGACGAGGACGCTCCCGCTGCGACTTTCAACGAAGTCACCCAGCACCGGGGAGGCCATACCGAGCCCCTTGATCAGTTCGATCTGCTGGTCGCAGTTGCGGGCGCCATCCTGATGGACGGACTGGAATTCGGGCGAGATGATCTTCCGGATCGCCGGGATGTCAGCGGACTTCATGTCGGCGAAAAGCTGCCTGACAAGCTTTTCGCCGGTTTGCCGGACGGGTTCTGCTGCGCGAAGCGGCATGGCGCAAAAAAGCGAAAAAACAAGGGCGAAAAGGATTCCCGGTGCAGACATGAGGACCTCCTGCGATGGTTGTTGGGGAAAAAGGTACCGATACTCAGTCCATGATGGTGATGCAATCCGAATTTTTTGGCGGAGCTTCCGGGTACGGTTCCGCCGGCCAGCCGAAAACGGCTGCCGCGTAGGGTTGGTGACCATCCGGAAATGCGACGCCGAGTTCCCGGAAGATGGCCTTGCCTTTTTCGGTGGCGTGGAACATCATGACGGCATGCGTCCAGCAGCTTCCGATACCGAGCGAGGCAGCGGCAAGCATCATGTTCTCCATGGCGAGGGTGCAGTCGTACTGCGCGGCGATAGCACCGGGATTGCCGGAGATGATGACCATCAGCGGAGCATGGTAGAAAACACAGAATCCCTCCTGTTTTGCAACCTCCCTCAGGGCTTCGACATTCGACTGGAGAAAGGCGCTTTTGCAGTTTTCCTCGAGCTTCCGAAGCAGTTCGGGGTTCCGGATAGCCGTGAAGTGCCACGGCTGCTGATTCATTGCGCTGGGGGCATAACGGGCGGCTTCGAGCATCTCTGCGAGTTCGGCCTGACCGACCGCATCGGGCCTATAGATGCGCACGCTTCTCCGCCTGAGTATCGTCGATATGGTCTCGTTCATGGTTTCCCTGATTTTGTTTCGCGATTGCTCCTGTTCCGTAAAGGACTGACTTACCCGCCTTCTTTCGTTCTCATCCTGTACCCCAACCCTGAAAACGAAGCGATCAGCGTACCGTCTTCATCTTTTATTTCCACTTTATACCCGCATATCTTTTTCTGCCGGCTCTCCGCTTTCGCTTCCGCCCTGATAGCTGTTCCTTTTGGGGCATTGAAATAGGAGATCGAGGCGTTTATTCCTACCGTAGTACTTCCGTCGGCATTACACGCCGCAGCAAACGCATAATCGGCGAGCGTAAATATCACACCGCCCTGAACAAGACCTATCCCGTTTTTATGCTTCTCCTCTATTGCCAGTTCAACCAGCGCATATCCCGGATATACCTCAACGATCTCAATTCCCAACAGTTGTGCAAACCTGTCGTTTTTCACATTTCTAATGTATTCGTCGTTCATCTGCATCCCTGATTAAAAGTTACTGCCTGCGCGACGGAGCCGTTCCTGCAGAAAACAGGCGGATACGTCCAAAACCGGATTTCCTGAAAGATAACCATTGACAAGATAAGCCGCCATTGCCGCAATCAGTACCGGAAATACCCTTGCGGGCGCTTGCTGCCGCTCAAACGCCCGCCCGATCCTGACCGCCGCCAGGAAAGACGGTATTGCTTCCGGCACACTGGCAAGTTCCTTCGCCGATACTGGCGGATGAGCGTGTCAGTTATGGTGCGATGCTTTCATCCTGAACGACCGGGCCATCTTCTCAAAAACAGGGATATACGCCTGTTTCTCTTTCGAATGGACAAGCCCCTGAATCACGCAGTATCCCGAACCGTCAAACAGAAGAACCTGATAGATGGTCAGAGGGGTTGCTGCAGCCTCCCCCTCTCCAACGGCAATGGTCTCAATTCCCGGCATACCGTCAATGGTGACAGGCTTGCTCGAACTGACGGAAATGTTCCTCAGCCCGGCGGAGGCTCTTATACGATCCTCCGCGAAAATTTTCTTGTCAGCTATAGCCATGCCTTTCGAGAACGACGGGGCGAAAACCATCAGCGGAACGGTCTCCTCTTTTACGGGAAACACGCCTTCAGGCGTCAGAAGCATGACCTGACCGATGACACTCGCCACCTTGAAGGGAGGAACCGGCGCTGCGGTATAGTCAAGCGCCTCAGCCGGATCGCCAGCCTTCACGATTCTGGCGGACAGAAGCGCCTGTTTAAGCTGTTTGCCCTGCATCGCCGACGTCTCCGGATACGAGGCGACAATAACCGTTGTGGCTCCGGAATGGTCGACTGCGACGATCCACTTCCTGAACAACGTTCCGTAGACATGCTGTTCAGCTTCAAGCAAAATTCCCGGATGACCGTCAATCTTGAGCGGCTGCCTGCTCAGAATCATCATATTTTGTGTCTTCATCCGCTGCTTGTCGGCAAATCCTGACGTAGCAGCTTCAAATGGCCCCGGAATTTCGGTAACCATGATGGAGGAACCCGAGGCTTCGTTGGTGAAACCCGGAAAGCGGTCGGCAGCGACATAACCGGCCGGAGGACGCATGCTCACCGAGGTGCCGGGGATCTGGTACGCCATCGCGTTTGTGGCCATGAACATTGAAACGAAAAAACACGTTGCGAACCACCGAACAATCACGTCCTTTTGCACCATAAAAAAAATGGTTTGATTAACCGAAAACGCTGATGAACTGAAACAGATCGGTCATCCCTCAGAGTCCACCGGTTCAGCCGTTTATTTAATCGGCAACCGACATTTCAGCCACAAAACTCTCCTGGATTTTCTGCATTTCCGGAGCGATCCTTTCGGTCATTTTTTGCATATCCTGCATGGTTTTCTGCATCAGCACCGGCATTTTGTAAATAACGGCCTGTCCGGCAGGCGTTTCGTAAAAGGAAAGCATGCCGGCAACTTCCTCCTCGGTAAACGATTCCCGGAAAAGGCGGATATACATTGGTTCGAGCTTTTCCCACTCCAGTTCCCGGTGCATGAGAGCAACCGTTCTGCTTTTCATCTTCCCTATAGCTTTCTGCTGTCTGGCCGTTGGAGTCTTTCCCGCCAAAACCTGCCGCATCGTATTGTTCATCAGCGAATCAAGCTGAACGCCAATGCCGTCAACCAGCTTTTTCGTTTGCGTGACCGCAAGCAACTGCTTTATCGAACTTTCACTTGCAGGTGCCGCCATCGCGCTCGTTGAACAAAACAGAAAAACTATCAGGATATTGCCAAAAACCCTCATGTAATCGCCCTTGATTATGGTTTGAGATAAACGACCGGCGCACGGAAACGGCAAAAAAAGCGGAAACCTGCCGGGTAGGAAAAAATAGGAAAAACGGGGAAAGTCCGCAACTCCGTAAACTTACGGTTCACACCGTTTCACGATCCGGTCTCCCGCCGGGCAGCCTTACCGGCACCAGTTATTCCTGTTTCCCGGATCTGTCGGATCACAGTCCAGGGACATGTCGTCCAGATAGAACCTTCGCTGCAGGGAAAGCTTCTCCCACGATACGTTCGGCTTCGAATCCGAAAAGGCGTTCAATTCTGTCGTGATCTTTTTCCTTTCTGTAAGGTAGTTTATGCTGAAGTCGGACTGTTCGCCGCTGCTTCTGGAAAACTCCGAGCGGTCGTAACCGATCAGGCGGAATCGCGCCCCTTCAGGACGAAACGTGAACGTTTCATGCGTCACCCCATAGCTGCCGCAGCTCAGCCACGTATGCAGTTCGATCACCAGATTCCCCCGTTTTATCGAGACCCCGCCGCCATCGAGACGGTCGGCCAGGCACGGGACCTCTTCGTCATGTTCGCTCGGCAGCAGGTCATCCCTGCCGAAAATTTTTCTGAACCCGCCGGGCGTTCCGAACAGAATGATGAGACGGCGCGGATTCAGATTGAGCACGGATGCACCGGGAGATTCCCTGTTTTGCCTGTACTTGGCAGGGTCTGTCCGTTCGGCGACAAGCGCCACATCCTCAAGTCCGTCCCTGTTCAAATCTCCCGATGTGTGCGCAATGAGCTTCCAGCCTTCGGGTATCCACTCGGCAAAAGGATGCGTATCTCCTGCGAAGGCAGGCGCAGTCAGGAAAAACAGAAGCAAAATCAGCGGGGTTTTCATATCCGTATCCGGCAAAAAGGGTTATCGATGGAAGCCATGAACACCGAGGTTAACGATATCGTTGCAATATATGAAGCGGCACTTTTTCATACATTATCAAGGGTGAGGGTAACAAAAACTTGTCGAACAACTGATATCGTACTCCTCTCATGAAATGCAGGATTCTCTTCTTAGCCTTATTGCTTCCGCTCTGGCTGCCAATGTATGGCTGCAGCACCATGCAGCCGGCAGCCGACGTCACATTGCAGCCACCCGCTGCGGGCATAAGCGGAATGGCGCAGATCGACGGCAATTCCTGGCTCGTCGTTCACGATGCGCTGTCGTTTGAAAAGGGCCCAAGAATGTCGATCATCACGCTGTCGGCAGACGCAGCCCCGGTTCTCCATCCTGTCACTGTTGACTCCTGGCAGGACGCCGACGGCAGGGCGAGCGATCTCGAGGCGCTGTGTCCGGTTCCCTCGCGACCGGGCGAATACCTTATGGCTGAATCGGGAACATGGCAGGGAAAGAACGGGCGACTATTTCATCTTCGCCTCGACGCATCGACAAAACAGGCGGTAATTCTTGGCGTCATGAAGCTGCCGGTATTGGCCGACAACAAACCTCATCAGGTTGGCGATCAGTATGAAGGCCTTGCCTGTAGTAAAGGCACTGACGGCCGATTATTGCTGCTGCTTGGCGAAAGAGGCGGATCGCAACGATTTCCGGATGGCGTTATTCGATGGGGCGTTCTTGATCTCGATCGCCATGAGCTGCAGTTCACCGGAAAGGGGCTTGAGGGCGTAAAAATCAACGCTCCCGGCAAATGGAAAAACAGACTCACGAACCGCGATATCAGCGACATGTATATCTCGCCTGAAGGTAAAATCTGGCTATCGGCCGCAGAGGACAACGGCGATAACGGACCGTTCACGTCGGTGATCTACTCTCCGGGCAGGATTTCCGGAAATTTCAGCCTTCCTGTTATTGCCGACCGGCATCCTGAAGTCTGGCGGACTGTCGCTTCTGTAAAGATCGAGGCGCTGAGCGGACCTGCCGAATCCGTCGCAGGAAGCCGGATGAGCATCGGCAGCGACGACGAGAATTATGGCAGCATATGGCGGCCTGTGGAATAATCGGTCGAAACAGCATGGCTTTGCAGGTTACGGAGCAGCGACCCGAAGTCCGCCATTCCTGTTTTCCTGTTTGACTTCACGGCAAACACCGTGGGAACAACCTTACTGAAAACGGGGAATGGAGAATTTTTCAAGTACCATCATTGTAATAGTTCGATAGAAATAATTATCTTTACCCTTATACCTCATCCGGACAAGAACTGACTCAACTCCATGAGTATTGGCTCCGCTGTTCAGTAGTTCCTACCGTTTCTTTTTGTAGTACAGAAGTGACCGACAAGAACTTGTTTTGCTTTTCATTTGCTTTAACCACAAACAATGGAGGTTGAAATGAACAGCTTTGAAGGGTATCTGTTTTCAAAACTTGCAAATATCGGCACTAAATCGGAAGGTCCGGTCTATTTTCTCCAGCAGTTCGATGAAAAAGAACTTCATGTCATCAAACAGGCAAATCTCTGGCAGGAAGACAGCAAGCTGCACCCGTTCCTGAATAAAAAAGTCAAGATCGAAGGGGAAATGAGTCCAGAGGGCATTGCGTATACATCAATCAGTGCATGGCAATAAACAGCGCCAATCGATGAGTTTCCTGAAGGAGTCTGCATGTAAATCCCGCAAATGATATCATCTGTCGTGCCATGAGAGCCCTGCTCATGGCACACAGTAATCACATAGAATCAGGGGACGACATGCACTTCTATCACTTTCCACCCCACCTAACACAGATTTTCGACTACTTCCAGCGCCAGCAACCCCGACAGACCTGACCCTCGCCGCAAGGACTTCACCACCCATCTTTCCCCATAAGTACTCAAAACAAGCACCTTCCCCTACCTCCCCACCGTTATTGTTGTCAAATCCTACAGCTTTGTTGTCAACAAGCATCATTTATATTGTCAACATATAATCATATATTGTTGTCATCAAGACAATATGAATACGACATGGCGGGCAAATGAGAGAACGAACAACTGAAATAAGAAACTACATGCTGACAGCTTGCAGGGACAGGTCGCTCAATGTCGCCGCGGAGACTGCAAGGCATTTCAAAATCTCACGACAGGCGGCTTCACGGCACCTGCATGCACTCGAAGAAGCCGGACTCGTCAGATCGGAGGGGACGAAAAACGTCAAAAAATCGACACTTATCCCTCTTAAGCAAACATCCTGGACATTCCGGTTGGCTGGCCTGAAAGAGGATGTGGTATGGCTTGAATCGATAGCTCCCCTGATTGCAGATTTGCCGGGGAATGTCCGCGAAATATGGCAATACGGTGCGACAGAAATGATCAACAACGCTCTTGATCACTCAGAGGGACTTAACCTGTCAATTTACTTTTCAAGAAACGCAATAGACTGCGAACTGACGATTACTGACGATGGCGAGGGCATCTTCCACCGTATTCAACGATTGACCGGCCTGTATGATGCACGGGAATCAATCCTTGAGCTTGCCAAGGGCAAGCTGACAACCGACCCGCAGAACCATTCCGGCGAAGGTATATTTTTTACATCGAGGGCATTCGACAGCTTCGCTATCATCTCAAGAAATCTGTACTTCACCCACCAGACAGAAAAAGATGACTGGCTGATCGATATCGACTCTGATACACCGGGCACGAGCATTTATCTCAGATTGAGCAACACCTGCCCACGAACCATGAAGGAACTCTATGACGAGTATGCAGAGCCGGACGAGTATTCCTTCAACAAAACAAGGGTTCCGGTAAAGCTGGCCCGATATGAGGGAGAAAAGCTCGTATCCCGATCGCAGGCAAAGAGGCTCGTGTCGCGCTTCGAGAAGTTCTCAACCGTAATCCTTGATTTTGAAGACGTTGAAGAAATCG